>JBFYSM010000545.1:0-5836 GCA_041301605.1 Chloroflexota bacterium
AAATCGTACTGGGCACAGGTGAAGCCGTCCGTGGCGCTGAACTCATTGCAGGCGCCCGTGATCGGGATGGATTCGGGCGGTGGCGACCAGACCACCGCCACCCCGCACCATGAATTGGGATCGGCATCAAAGCAGGTGTCGAAGATCCACCAGTAGCGGTAGGTGCTGGTGACGGTGCGGTTTAGAGGCCCGGTGTATGCGGCCAGGACCGGCAGCGCCAGCCCCAGGGCGAACAGGCAAGCCAGGAGGATTGCAATGCCCCTCTTCATTTCGGCCACCCGATCTGGCCCTGGCCCTCGCGCACCGCCCAGTAGATCGTCCCGCCCCAGTTCCAGGAGCGGCGGTAGGCGGGGTTGTCGAGCCGGTCGTGGTCATCCATCCGGCGCAGGGTCAGGTTGGTGTTCCAGTAGGCCTCCGGCGTGCCATCGCCATCCAGGTCGGCCATGACGGAAACCGGCAGGTTCTGCACGGCGCTCGGGGGGATTTCCCCGCCCTGTGTATGCCCCTGCCAGGCATAGCCCACAATGACGGTGTGCCCCTTGCCTTCGTTGCAGTTGTAGGTACCAGCCGCATCCGGGCCCGAACGGCACTCCTCCAGCGCCTGGTACTGCTCGTAGCTCAACTGCCAGAACAGGCGGTAGGGGGCGCGCCCGCGGCCCACGAAGAGCGGCACATCCCCGGGCAGTTCGTCCAGCCCGGCGACGCTCCCCGCCAGCGGGCCTCCGCCGGCTGCCGGGTGGGAGGGCACATCCCAGTGGATGATGGTGGGGGTGCCTGTGCTCCCATGATCGGGGAGAGTCAATGATTCGATCCAGGGCAGGGAGATCGAAAGGTTTCCCGTTGGGCGCAGGCTGAGGGTCAGCGTCAGATCCCGCCAGTCACCCGCTTGCGGACGGGCAGCGGTTCCGCCGCCGTAGGGGATGTAATCCACACCCCCCGAACCGGAGGAAATCCCCAGCCCGCCGCAACGGACCGCGGTCGGCCAGCGCACCAGGGTGGCGGGATAGGGGCGCACATCCAGATAGATCTCCGGGAAAGTCACCCGGGCGGAAACGCGCCAGCCGAAGGCTTCGCAGGAGATGCCGCCCGGATCGACCGTAAAGGTGTCGCAAGGGTTTTCCGGCGTTTCCGGCTGGCTCCAGCAGGGGATTTCCTCCGGGCCATCCGCGTTAGCCTCGATCATCTGGTCGGTGCAGTTATCAGCCCACACCAGGAGCGCCTGGCAGGTGCCGGTGGCGGGATCATAGGAGAGTAGCTCGTAGCGCAGGTATCTTCCTGGCGTGCAAGAATCATCCCCATTCTCATCATCACCCTCCTCGCCCTCGCCGCCGTTTCCCCCTTCCTCACCGCCTCCCCCACCGCCGGTCGTGCAGACGATGCTGCCATCGGCTTCGAAGTGGCAGGTCGGTGTGCCCTGGGCATGGGCAGGGGATGGCCAGATAAGAATCAACAGAAGGAATAGCCAAAGGAAACGTTTCATCGGTCAGTCTCTTCCAGGTTCTCGTTCAACAGGGTTAGGATGATCTGCCCTTCGGATTCGTTTGTGTAGGATTGCCAGTCCACAGGCAGGGGCTTTTCGGTCAGACCAAAACGCGCCTCCAGCCAGCCTGTGTCCCAGGACCCGGAGCCATACAACTCCGCCACCGTCTGGCGCTCGCGGGCATTGGATGCCGGGTCGCTGATTTCCACCCTGGGGCTTTCCTGGGTGCCCAGCCAGACCCACGGACCGTTCCCGGCATAGCCAAATAACAAGAGCGAGCGCATGGGAGCGGCGTTCATCGTGAAGACATGCCCATCCAGGGCATAGATGGCGTATGCGTTCTCGGCATCCTCCACCACCAGGCAGATGACCGGGTAACCCCCGCCCCACTCTACGCGCTGGCCACCGACCACATCGGAAGTTCGGTAGCAACCCCGCAAGGCCAGGGTTATGGCAGCTTCCCCGCTGGCGGTCAGCCGCCACTCAGCGAAATCCGGATGGGGTGGGATGAAACTGACCGCCACTTCCTGAAAGCCATCGGGATCCGATGGGATCCTGGCCTGCTCCAGGCGGGCCATCGGCAATTCTGGAAAACCCAGGAGCTGTGCGGCTTCCATCCGGCTGTACCCGCTGCGCACCGCCAGTGTCCAGGCGACCGTCCGTTCCAAGCCTTCATAGACGCAGGCGGGCTGGATGGATTTGTAACGGCTATCGCTGAATACATCCACCAGCGACCATTCCGCCGGGTCGCTGGGGCAGATTGCAGGGGCATCTTCTGCCTGAAACTCCTGCGTTGGAGCAGGGCTCTCTTCTGTCAGGGCGACCGGCAGGGGATCAGCCTCGATCGGGTCCAGCACCCGCTGGCGCTGGGTGCAGGCCAGGGCGCCGACCATGAGCAGCAGGAACAGGATCAGGAGGGCCGTGACCGTGTAACTGCGCAGGCGTCTGCGGCCTGCAAGATCTTTATAGGTCAAGCCTTCCAAAAGGGTGTTCAGAAATGGTTTCATGATCTCTCCAAAGATTTGACTTTATCCTCAATATGACACGATCCACGAAGAAACACGAAGTGGGTCGGGAATTTCCTGACAAGGATGTTTTTCTTCTCTTTCGTGTGACTTCGTGGAGGATCTATCTACCGTCTATTGATCGCCGCGCGTCACGCCGTGCGCCAGGTAGCCGATAGCGCGCACCGTCACCCAGCGGGCGGGCAAGAGCACCCCGGCCGAACGCACCCGGGCCTGCACCAGGCAGGCCGGGCGATCCTGATAACGCCCGCAGGAGACGGATACCAGCCGCGCCTCCGGCGGCCGCTGGGCGTTGAAATACTGCGTTGCGATCTGGATGCCATCCGAGGTGGCAGCGATCGTGCCATCCGGCCAGACGGTGATCTCCTGCGCCCCGGCATGGGCGGCCAGGTCGGCTGCCGCGACCGCCTCCATGAGGCGGGCATTGGTCAGCATGAAGTCCAGGATGCCGAGCAGGAAGAGCGCCATGAGCGGCATCAACACCGCAAACAGGAGCACGGATTGGCCGCGTTCTCGTTTTCGGAACATCACCACCTTGCCTTCCAGGTTTCCGAGCGCGAGACGAACCACTCCCGGCTCCAATCCGCGTGGCTCAACCCCAGCAAGCCGTTGAAGAGGGCTGGGGCTTTGAACCAGACCTCGCACGCCCCAGGCTGGCCGGGGCCGCGCGGTGGGAAGACCTCCACACGATATGCGACTCCAACCGTTCCTGACCAGTCGGCATCCAGGGTCTGCCAGGCAACAGCCCAGGCGTTTTGCGTCGCCCGGTTCGGGTCGGGGGATTGGGACAGGAACTGGGCGCAGGCATAAGCTGCGGCAGTCGCGGCGGTCCGGGCACGGTGGGTCGGGATCCACGATAGCAGGCCGAAGGCCATCAGGATGGCCAGCACTGCGAACAGGGCGGTCTCGGCCATCGCCTGGCCGCGTTGCCTGCTTTGGATGATACGGGCCTTCACTCGATGCCTCCTGGAGGCGGTGGGCCGGGATAGAAACGCCACAACCGGAAGAAGGTTGCTGCCCGTTCGGCCTCGATCAGCCGGATGCCGAAGATCCAATCGAGCGAATCCTCGACCGAGATCAGCGAACGCACCTGGCGCGGGGCGCTCTGGGAAGACTCGATACTTGCCGCCAGATCTGGCCACGGGATCGACTCTCGGGCCTGTTCGGTGGCAGGCGTGTTGTATACCCCGCCCGCCACCCCCGTGATGAACACGCCCCAGTCCACAGCGGATGCCCGGAAAGCATAGAAAGCGGCAAAGAACATGCCGAACAGGAGCAGGATCAGAACCGGGATCATCAGGGCGAACTCGGCCATCGCCTGCCCGCGGGCTTTCTTATCGGTCATCTACCCGCCTCGGGCAGCCCGCAGGGCCTGGATCCCAGCTTCGAAGGCCGCCTGTAGTTCGTTGCGGTAGCGGGCGATCACGGCGATTGCCACCACGCCAACCGCACCCAGGATCAGGGCGTATTCGGCGAAGTCCTGGCCTTCTTCTTCCTTGAGGAAACGAAGCAACGTTTGGAACATGTGCATCTCCTTTCGAAACGAAATGGCTGGCAGGGGATCCTGCCAACCAGGATCATAAAGAAATGGTCGGGGGGGAGGTTGGGAAGTGTCGCTGAACGCCTCTTGCTGTATGAGCTACAAAAGCGTAAAATACATAAAATGCGTATTTTGCGTAAGGAGTGAGACATGGAATATATCCAACGCGTTCGTAAAACCGACCTGGCGCGAAATACCCACCAGATCATCCGCAATGTCCAGCGCGGCCAGACCATCCTGGTGGAAAGCCACGGTCAGGCCGAGGTCGCCATTTTGGATATCCTGGATTATCGGATCGTACGCGCTTTTCTGTCATACCACACCCATCCACCGCAGATCGATGGCGCCGGCCTAAGCCAGGAGATGGTAGATGCGGTATCTGATCCCCAACACGCATATGACCTTGTTCTGGCTCACTACCTGGCAGGAGCCATCAGCCTGGGAAGGGCGGCTGAGTTGCTCGGGTTGCCGCCCCTGGATCTACAGACCAGCTTCATGCGTTTGGATGTGCCGCTCCAGCTGGGCCCACAAGACGAACAGTCTGCCCGGCAAGATATCGATGCCGCCCGTTAAAGTGGGTGGCGCTGGGTATCCGGGGAGTATCTGTGAAAACGGGCTTGTGCAAATACGCAATTGTATTGCATAATTGTACAATTCAAATTATAATCCAAGCCTCATCGTCTCACCTTTTAGCAATTGGAACGCCACCATGATAAAAAGAACCCTGACCGATAAACTGATCACCCTGACACAGAAATTCCAGGTCATCACCCTAACCGGGCCACGCCAGTCCGGAAAGACAACCCTCGTAAAGGCCGCCTTCCCAGACCTGGCATACGTTTCTTTGGAAGAGCCGGATATCCGCCAAATTGCACTGACCGACCCGCGCGGATTCCTGGCCAACTATCCTGCCGGCGCGATCCTGGATGAGATCCAAAACACCCCTGATCTATTTTCCTACATACAAAGGATCGTAGATGAAAATCGGCAGATCCGGTTCATCCTGACCGGCTCATCCAACTTCCTGTTGATGGAAAAAATCAGTCAGACCCTGGCAGGCCGCACCGCAGTGTTGCACTTGCTGCCTCTATCCTTTGACGAGTTGGAGCCGGGGGCGGAACCGTACGAAGGCCAGATCTTCAAAGGCCAGTACCCGCGCATCTATGACCGCAACATCGCCCCCACCGATTTTTACCCGGCTTATATCCAGACCTATGTCGAAAGAGATGTCCGCCTGATAAAAAATATCGGGGATATCAATGCCTTCATCCAATTCACCCAACTGTGTGCCGGGCGTATCGGGCAACTCCTTAACTATGCCAGCCTGGCAAGCGACGCCGGCGTCAGTCCAAACACAGCCAAAGCCTGGCTCTCCATTTTGGAGAGTTCCTATATCCTGTACCGCCTGCAACCTTTCTACCACAATTTCAGCAAACGCCTGGTCAAATCGCCCAAGCTCTATTTTTACGACACAGGTGTCGCCTGCTCCCTGCTGGGCATCCGGGATGCGAACCAGGTCAATTTGCATTACATGAAAGGCGCGCTTTTCGAGAATTTGATCATCAATGAATTCATCAAGCGCAACCTCCACCGCGGCGAGAACCGCCAGCCATATTTTTGGCAGGACAACCACGGGAAGGAGATCGACTGCCTGCTGGTAGACGGCGAGAAGATATTGCCCATTGAGATCAAATCCGGCAAAACGATGTCCACCAGCTACTTTGAAAATCTAAAATACTGGAGACCGCTGGCGAACCTGCCAGAAAATCTGGGCTATGTGGTTTATGGAGG
>JBFYSM010000558.1:0-9500 GCA_041301605.1 Chloroflexota bacterium
TTGCCTACCATCACTTTTTCCAGGTTTTCCATCAATCGGTTGCCGAAATTTTGAATATCGATCATGTTAACCTCTTCGTTTTGATCTCAGGAATCAATCATCCCAATTTTACACGCTCTTACAAACAGAACGTGTCTTTTCTGGAGAACGGGAACATCCACAGTAGATATAAACAACCGCGACATCATTCACCTGGCCGTGGAATATAGCTACCTTCAACCCAGCCATCTCGCCCCGTGCCGGTTTCCTTCTTCCAAACCGGCACGATCTCTTTTAGCCGGTCGATGCCATAGCGGGCCGCATCGAAAATGCCCGTATCACGATGGGCGGCTGTACAGATGACAAGAACACTCAGCGCCCCGGGGTATAACCGACCCACCCGCTGCACAATGGCGACTCCCTCGACGGTTGGCCATCGTACGCGAATCTCGTCGGTAATTTGTCGCATCTTCGCCTCGGCCATGGGCCGGTAGGTTTCATACTCCAGGTAACTTGTTTCGTGGCTCTCTTCCCCACTGGTAAAACCACGAACAATGCCTGTAAAGATCGCAGCAGCACCCGTTGTAGGCAAGGTAACCATCGCCAACAGGGCATCCATGTCAAATTCATCTTCTGTGATCGACACAATTGTGGGAAAGGATTGTGATGGCATCATCGCTGGGATTCATCCGCCAGAGACGGGCGGGAATATTGCAACTTCTGAATCGTCTGGGATGATATTCTCATCGAAGCCGAATTCACGGTTGACGGCCACCAGGACAGTTTTCATTGACTCCGTCAACTTTGGATATGTTTTTGCCAGATATCTTTTCAGCCCTTGAACGGTGGTTCCCGGTGCGAGATCCAATTCAACAGACTTTACACCAGTATAGTCACGCAATGTGGCAAAGAAGAGTACTGTTATCTTCATCTCAAACAACACCCATGTCGTCTGGGGGCTCTATTCATTTTTCACGTCCCCCGATAATCCGCCATGCTTTTCGATAAGCCGTATGTTTTGGATGCTCATTGTCTTCTCAACCGCTTTTGCCATATCGTAAACCGTTAGCGCGGCAACCGATACCGCCGTCAGGGCTTCCATTTCCACGCCTGTTTTCCCGGTCACGCGTACAGTGGCCTTAATTTGCATACCGGGCAGAGAATCATCAGGATCCAGTTCCACTTCCACCTGGGTAAGGGAAAGAGGATGACATAACGGGATCAATTCCGAGGTTCGCTTGGCAGCGGAAATTCCCGCGATTTGGGCGACGGTTAATACATCTCCCTTCTTCATCATGCCAGCTCGAATCAAATCCAAAGTTTCCCGTTTCATGACAACTTCCCCGCGGGCAATGGCAACGCGCTCTGTATCCTTTTTATCTCCCACATCAACCATATGCACACGACCTGCTGGATCGAGGTGGGTCAAATTTTGCTTGGGCATGTGCCGATTATACGATATTTGCGTCTGAGAGACGTCTTGGAAATATCCCTCCCAAGAATGGTTTTTCAAACGGAACTTCTCCAGCCCGCAGGTACACACTGGTATAATCCGGCGCATGGAATTGAGCGTTGCAGGATATCAAACAAACCAATATACTGTCCATACTCCAGTTTATGAGGGTCCGCTCGATCTGTTACTGGATTTGATCGAAAGAGCAGAACTGGAGATCACCACAATTTCGTTGGCGATGGTAACCGATCAATACCTTGCATACATTCACAAATTCAGTCAGGTTGCCGCCGAACAAATCTCAGCCTTTCTTGTCATCGCTGCCAAGCTGCTGCAAATCAAATCAGAAGCCCTGCTACCTCGCCCACCCACCCGTGAAACAGGAGAAGAAGACCCCGGTGAAGCACTGGCTCGCCAGCTAAGAATCTATAAGCGATTCAAGGAGGTTGCAGGATGGTTGGAAACACGCGCAGAACAAAACCTGCGCACCTACCTGCGAATTGCTCCGCCTCCAAAAGTGGAGGGCCGTTTGGATCTCTCTGATATCAACATCACCGATCTTATTATGGCAGCCGAGATGATTTTTTCACAAGAACAGGAAAAGGCTGCCCTCGGGACGGTTATTGCCCCACCGAAAATTACCATCCGGGAGAAGATCGCTCTGATAGCGAAAATACTGAGAAGTAGCCACTCAACGACCTTCTCAACACTAATCGGGCAGAAGAATACGCGCTTGGAAGTGGTAGTTACTTTCCTGGCTTTACTGGAATTGGTAAAGCGTTATCATGTATCCGCTCAACAGGAACAGGTTTTCGGCGATATTCAAATCCAACCCCTGGTAGCCTTTGACGAGGCAGAACAGATCGATATCGAGTTCGAGTGATAATAATGATCCCGCAGACTCTTGCATATCATCATGGGGAATTTTGTGTTTAAAAAGATATTTTTAAATCCATTGCGCGATCAATTAATTTCTGCGTTTTCAAACTGATGGCAAATTCGCACTTGACAAAAGCAATTATTAATGGGTATAATCAGCACAACCTTACAGAATTGTTAGGTCCGTGTAAGGAAAGCACAAGCCATTTGAAAATAAAAGATTTTTTTAGGAGTTTCCTTACAAATTTGTAAGGACAACAAAAGAAGCTAAGTATGATCAACTCTACAGAGCTAATTACTTATCCCCCTCGTAAGGAGTTATCAATGACCAGCCAGGTACAACAATTGGCGACGAGCATGGCAATGTCATACGATGAATTTATCGGCGAAATGCGCAAGCGCGGTTGCAGTGAGCCTACCGCCCTGAAAATTTGGAATGGTGCCTACGAAGATTTCAATGATTTCAAAGACAACGACATTTACCTGAGCAACCTTCGCAAGGCGGCTGATGTACTTAAGGTTAGAACGGGAATGCTTATCCCAAAATGAACAATTTCGTAAATCTAATCCGTTATCTCTCTACATATAGATCTTTCTAGAAATCGAGGAACCCTCATGGAACTTTATAGATATATCGAAATTCTTTGGGCCAGAAAGTGGATAATATTACTCGTAATCGCCCTAACAATGATTGTGGTTGTCACAGGAACCCGACTACAGACTCCTGTATATCAAACGAGCGCGACTCTTCGAATTGCTGCGTCTGCCGCTGGTAATCTGGAATGGTATGAGTACAAATATACCACTGAGTTAATGAACACTTACGCAGAAATTGCCACAAGCGGATCAACCTTGGAAGAGCTATCGAACCGACTTGGGGGTAAATTGCCCCTCAACATTGCAGCGGAATTTCTTCCCGATACAGAACTGATTTTAATTTCCGTTGAAGATCCTGATCCCCAGTTCGCTGCAACAGCCGCCAATTCACTTGCGGAAATCCTTGCATCACAAGCGAATAAACTTTATCTTGGTAGCTTAAAGAGCCCCATCGATTTCTTTAGCGAATATCTTGCACAAGCACAAGCAGAGCTTGAACGGGCACGGCAGGAATATGCACAACTCTTGGTTGCAACACCGGAAGCTCCGGATCAATTGTTCCTTGCCAATGAAGTCTTGCAAGAGAAAGAATTAGTTTATCAAAACTTACTCGAGCAGTATGAAAAGGCCCGCTTTCGAGAAGATGTTAATGCGAACCTGGTATCTTTGATAAATCCAGCCGGGATACCGAAGAGCCCATCGAAACCAGAGCCCTTGATCAATTATGGTTTAGGGGCGATTGTCGGCCTGGTAGGGGGCGTAGTGCTGGCCCTGGTGATTGAAAACATGGATCCGAAGTATTATCGAACGGAAGATATCCAAACCGCCCTTGCAGCCAATACTCTGGGGAAACTTCCAAAATCCCGCAGATCCAAAGTAAATATTTTCAAAGCCAGTGATACCTGGCTGGCTGAAGCCTTTCGCCTCTTGGTTACAAGCATTTCCCAACACGATCATCCTAAAACCAAGAAAGTATATCTGGTTGCAGGTGCGGAACCCAAGCAAGGCTCATCTACAATTATCTCCAATCTGGCTTTTTCCTTTGCCGAGCGTGGCGAGAAGGTTATCGTAATCGACTGCAACTTCAAGGCCCCTAAGCAGCATGGTTTATTCGAACTATCCAACGAGAAAGGGCTAAAGGAGATCGTAGAGGATAATCTGGATCCCAATGAATGCATCCAAAAAGGCCCAGTTGATGGTTTGAGCGTTCTGACCAGCGGTTCACCTTCTGAAAACCCCTACAAACTTCTTGTTTCTCCACAGATGAAAAAACTGCTCGCCAATCTCTGCAAACAGTTCGACCGTATCCTGCTCGACACAACGGCGATATTATCTGCAGCGGATGCCTTTGCACTGACACCCAATGTAGATGGTGTCATCCTGGTAGCACGGCGGGGACGCGCCAGGCAAAAGGTTATCCAAGAATCAAAAGATCTCATGCAACAAATCCCGGAAAAATTCATTGGCCTGATCGTAAATGAAGCATAGAGTTCTGACAATACTGTTCACTTTATTATGAAAGGAGACAATGATATGCAAGAGGAAGCCCATGTAGAGTTTGATCTGATACGAAAACACGAAGCATTCTTTGTGTCTCGGAGAGTGAATAATCCGAATTATTACCATGCCGTAAAACGCGCAATCGATTTCACCATTGCACTTGCATTGCTGGTGATTCTGTCCCCATTGATGCTTCTAACCGCGGCGATTATTTACGTTTACTCACCTGGCCCGGTATTCTTTGTACAGGAACGGGCGGGGGCTAAAAGAGAGTCGCGGGGCAAATATTCTTGCTGGAAGAGAGCAAACTTCAAATGCTACAAGTTCAGGACGATGAAAGTCAATGCAGATCCTTCCATTCATAAGGCCTATATCCAAGCCCTGATCGAGAATGATGAGGAGCAGATGACCGCCCTCCAAACTGCTCCAACCCGGCCTCGCAAAGCTAACATCGATCATGAAATATTGACGGCTCTGCAAACTGCCCCGACCAGACCCCGAAAGCTCGTGAACGATTCCAGAATTATCCCCCCGGGGAAATTACTACGGAAACTCAGCCTCGACGAACTCCCCCAACTATTCAATGTTTTACGAGGAGAAATGAGCTTGGTAGGGCCCAGACCGGCGATCCCTTACGAAGTAGAAATGTATAAGCCATGGCACATGCGACGGCTGGAGGCGCTCCCAGGCATTACCGGTTTGCAACAGGTTACCGCACGTTGCACGGCCGATTTTGATCAGCAGGTGAAGTTAGATATTGAATATGTAAAGAACCAATCGCTCTGGCTTGACATCAAGATCATACTGAAAACGCCTTTTGCTGTTATTTCCGCAAAAGGGGCATACTAAATAACAAGGAGGCTGATGATGGATACACTGAAAGTGGGCGTAATTGGATATGGTTATTGGGGACCAAATCTGGCACGGAATTTTGCCGAACTTCCCTCGGCGGACTTGGTGGCTATCGCGGATCTCAGTGACAATCAGATCGAACGCGCCCGATCAAAATTTCCCGAGATCGTTTTGACAAAGGATTACCATGATCTCTTCGGAATGGGTCTGGACGCAGTCGTCGTCGCTACCCCGCCAGCGGCTCACTATCCGGTCGCCAAAGAAGCGTTGGAGAATAATTTACATGTGTTGGTAGAAAAACCAATAACCCGGAACAGTCAGGAAGCAGAGGAATTAATCAAGCTTTCGGATGAAAGAGGGTTAACCCTCATGGTGGGGCACACCTTCGCTTACAATTCGGCCGTGCATGCGATGAAGAAATTCATTGAGAGCAAAGAATTGGGCGATATCCACTACATCGATTCCGCTCGTCTTAATCTGGGCTTGTTCCAAAAAAGTGCAAATGTTCTTTGGGATTTGGCCGTACACGATATATCCATCCTTCTCTACCTGCTGGATCAGAACCCGATCTCGGTCAGCGCGCAAGGCATGAAATGCGTATTCAAAGATATTTATGATATCGCTTATCTCAATGTCGTATTCCCAAACAACATCATGGCTCATCTCCATGTGAGTTGGCTGGATCCTTGCAAGGTACGTCGTGTGACCATTGTGGGCAGCAAGAAAATGGTTGTATTCAATGATGTAGTAAACGAAGAAAAAATAAGAATCTACGACAAAGGGGTTGATAAGCCCGAATACACCAATGGGTTCGGTGATTTTCAATTCAGTTACCGCTATGGCGATATCACAATTCCAAATGTCCGTTACATCGAGCCCCTTCGACAGGAATGTCAACATTTTATCGATAGCATCGTAAACAAGACTCGCCCCAAGAGTTGCGGCAGAGAAGGTTTGCGGGTTATTAAAATCCTTGAAGCTGCTGAACGCTCGATGAACAATGGTTCGACCCATGAGGTGCTCGAATGGTAAATGCAGAATTTGCCCGCATCGCGCCCGATGTAATATTAGGGAAAGATGTAAGGATCTATGCTTTCGTAAACCTATACGGCTGCGAAATTGGCGACGATAGCAAGATCGGAACTTTTGTCGAAATCCAAAAGGGAGCCCGGATTGGTAAAAGAGTAAAGGTTTCCAGCCATTCTTTCATCTGTGAAGGAGTCACCATCGAGGATGAAGTATTCATTGGGCATGGAGTGATGTTCATCAATGATAAATATCCCCGCTCTACAACTACCGAAGGCCAACTCCAAACCGAGGCGGACTGGGTCTGCGTTCCCACTCTTATCAACAAAGGTGCTTCAATTGGCAGTAATGCCACCATCTTGTGCGGTGTTACAATCGGTGAACGCGCCATCGTCGGTGCAGGCAGCGTGGTTACTCATGATGTTCCACCTGGAGCAGTAGTTGCAGGCAACCCCGCCCGCGTTATTCGCAACTTCGAATCATCATAGGAGAAAAAAGTGAATATCCAATTTGTTGATCTACGCAAGCAGTATGCTCCTTTCAAAAAGGAGATCCTCTCTGGCATCGAGAAAGTCCTAGATGGCATGCACCTGTTTCTTGGGGAGAACGTTCAAGCCCTGGAGAAGGAATTTGCCCAGTTCTGCGGGGCGGAACATGGGATTGGCGTGAGCGATGGAACAACCGCTCTACACATCATCCTGCGCGCCCTGGATATCGGTCCAGGGGATGAAGTGATTACCGTATCACATACTTTCATCGCAACAGCGGAGGCTATCATTCTGGCTGGCGCCAAACCTGTTTTCGTAGATATTGATCCTTATACGTATTTGATGGATGTTTCCCAGATAGAGGCAAAGATCACACCGCGCACCAAGGCGATTCTACCTGTACATCTTTATGGACAAACCGTTGACATGGATCCGTTACTCGATATCGCATCCAGACATGGCTTGCGGGTCATCGAAGATGCCTGCCAGGCTCATGGTTCAGAGTATAAAGGGCGTAAAGCGGGCACAATTGGCGATGCGGCTGGTTTTAGTTTTTACTACTCAAAGAACCTTGGAGCCTACGGTGAAGGTGGTTTTATCAGCACGAACAATTCAGAACTTGCCAACAAGATGCGAATGCTTCGCGATCATGGTTCGGGAGCCAGGTATCACCACGATTTGATTGGCCTTAATGCAAGGCTAGATGAAATCCAGGCAGTTGTGCTGCGTGCAAAACTACCGCATTTGGCAAACTGGAATGATCTTCGCAGGTCTCATGCCCAAATGTATAATGATCTATTGAAAGATACGCCTGTGAAAACACCATCCGTACTTGCCGGGGCAAACCCTGTTTATCATCTCTATGTAATCAGCACGCCTAAACGAGATGAGCTTCAAGCGTACCTGAAGGAACAAGGAATTTTCACGGGCATACACTATCCGATACCAATCCATCTACAGAAGGCGATGGGATTCCTGGGATACCGCAACGGAGACTTTCAAACCACCGAAGAAGTAACCGGGAAAATTCTATCCCTGCCAATGTATGCCGAGTTAGCTGACGATGAAATCGCTTATGTGGCCGAATCGATTAAGAAATTCTTTGGATAGATCAGAATAGCCACCCTGGCATACACCACAATCTTCAGGCAACCAATCTCATCATTGCTAATCTTATTGTTACCGAAAGAGCATCTCCTTCGGAAAAAATTTACTTGCCTAACGAAAATTAATCAAAGTTGGTCTGCTTTGTAGCCAACTGACTGCTCAGGAAATCATGCTCAATCTAAGTTCCCGAAATTTATTACGATCAAACAGCCCGCTTTTCCATATCGTTCTAGGATGTGGCTGGGGAGTTGTATTGGGCATTGCATGTTTGCTGCTATCAGGAAAGCTTGTGCTCGGAGCACTGGGAGCATTGATATTTCTGTACGCGCTCATAAAAAGGCCTGAGATCGGCTTGATCGGGATTCTGATTGCCACTGCAAGCGTCGTGTTCGAAGATCGACTTCCTCTGATCCCGTTGGGTGGTTTCAGTTTACATATTCCCGATGTACTACTGCTCACATCTTTGGGATTGATCATCTTGCGGTGGATGGGAGAGCGAAATTTCAAGCTGGTCCGAACACCGCTCGATTGGCCTCTCCTCGCATTCGTCGGCATCACTTTGCTGTCCACCATCGTGGCAATTCTCGGTTCATCCGTCGATCCGATCTTGAGCCGAAGGGCTATTCGAACACTTCTTTATTATCTGACCTTCTTCATTGTTACCAATCTCGTTCGGGAACGGCGTCAACTCATCTTCCTGGTGAATGGGATTCTCCTGCTGGCAACAGTGGTTGCGGCAATGATGGTGGCTCAGTATATCGTCGGGAATTCGATTGCCATCATCCCTGGCCGCGTCGAGGAACTACAGACAGAGGGGGTCGCTTATCAAGATATCACCCGCATCCTTCCCCCCGGTCAATCCGTTGTAATGGTCGCGTTTGTCGCCCTCTTTTGCCTCCTGATTCTCCAGGAATTCAAGCCTGCTGGAATAATGTGGCTACTTACTCAAATTGGATTACTGGGTGCGGCAATCCTGGTGACATTTCTGCGCAGCTATTGGGCCACCATAGCGATTGTGATCCTTCTTATGATCTTTATCTTCAGGGGGCAGGAACGCCAGAAGTATATTATTTGGGTATCGGTTATCCTGATATCCCTGGCTGTTCTCCTGATACTTGTCTACAATCTGCCAAATTCAGAGGGCGCCAAGCTGGCAGGCGCAGCAACGGAAAGAATAGGAACATTGTTCAGGGCTGAAACATTCCAGGGCGAGGATAAATCATTTACTTGGCGAAAAATAGAAATGCAGTACGCACTGCCTCAAATTCTCTCCCATCCTCTCCTGGGTATGGGAATGGGCGCCAATTACCGGCCTTGGGATTCCAGGATTGACATCCCAGGGGATCAGAGCGGAAGAAGTTACCTTCACAACGGCCACCTGCTCCTTCTAATCCAATCGGGATTATTGGGCTACTTGAGTTTCATATGGCTTAGTTTCTCCTTCCTGGCTCGTGGATACAAGCATTGGAAAGCCGTTAATGATCAAAGGATGAAGGGGGTTGTATTGGGATTTTCCGCAATCTTCCTGGCTGCTTTCCTTGCGGCAGGAGTGAATTCAACATTCATGCAATGGTATTGGACGCCCCTGCTCGGCATCCTAATGGGGATAAATGAGGTTA
>JBFYSM010000018.1:0-6319 GCA_041301605.1 Chloroflexota bacterium
CTTACAACAATTCTTTTTTTAGCCATGCAGAAACAGTCTTCTCATTCACGCCGCAGATTTCAGCTACTTGTGTCATTGTGAGATATTTCCCGTAAGAATGGTGACTGCACTGGTTGGTGCTAAGTTTGTTTCCTGAAGCATGCTCGACTTGACGAAAGCATCGCCCTATTCTCGTTCTTTTCTCCAACTCAGAATCTTTGCATTGCTAAGGCGGTTCATGTACTAACCACAGCCAAGCCAGCCAAAATTTCCTCTTCCAGTTCCTCCCACCACTCGATCTCCCTGATCACCAAACGATATTCCCGCAGTATCCCGGCCACAGATAAGGTTATCAGCCAGGCTGCCAACTTCTCAGTCAGGCACTCGGCAAATTCCTTCTTGTTATTGCATCGCACCACGGTGGTGTGATTCCCCAACCAGGTCAGGAACATACCACGCTTCTCATCATCCAGCGTCGCTGCCCCTGCCACAATCTCTTTCACGATCTGCTCTATAAATTCTCGCATCTCTCCTCTTCAAAACCCAAGGTTGTACTTATCCCTCACCGGCTCAGGTTGGGTCACACCCATATCCTGTCGTTCCAATCGGGCAGCCAGAAACTCATCCAACAATCCGGAGAGCGCTGGTGGCAGGCTGGCCTGCAATACCCGGCTGGCTTTCTCCTGCCAGCCATCCGCAGGCAGATATTCACCGGGATGGCTCTCAATGACTTCCCGGATCAAAGCATCCACCCGATCCCGATTTGCGCGTGCCAGGGGCTCAACATGAGTCAGGGTGGGAGGCTGCCACTGGCCTTTTAGGCGAGCCCGCAGCCAGCACTGCAGCGAGGGCAGATCAAGAGTCATGTTTCCATATCGCACTGTTGAATTCAATGTAGCCCGGATCAGATCGGCATCCTCAGGATCTGGTGAGAAGAAGGATTGAGTGGATGTATTGGCCAACAAAGATTGGACAACCGGCTCAAAGCCATCCACCCTGCGCATCATCGACAGCGACTGGGCCAGCACGAACATGCGCGCCCCGAACTTGGCACCTTCCGAGAGCATTGTTTCCAGGCGCATGCCTGCACCGATCTCTTGAGCCTCATCGACCACAAAGTAGAACGGGATGGGTGACTCCAGGGTGGCTCTGCGGTAGGCAGCCTCAAAAACGTTATACAGAACACCCGCGGTGAGCCTGGCGCCTTCGCGTCCCATCTCTCCGGATGGCAAACGCAACACGATCCAGGCCCGCTCCCGGGCCCAACGGGTCATATCCACAAACTCAGCCTGGTGCATGGCTGAGAACAGCCAGGGCGACAGCTCGAGCGCCATGATCTTGGAAAGCACCGGGCTGATCACTTCCGTAACCCAACCCTGGCTCCATTTGCTCCCTTCCCCTCCCGATTGCCCCAGCAGGGCATCCAATGCCAGGGCACCCATCCGTTCGCCGGGCGGCAGGAGCGCCATGGCAGCATGGCGCCAATCCAGATTGAAAGCCATGAAAACCACATGCAAGAGCCCCAAGCCATCCCCCGGATGGTATTGGTTCCAGACATGTGCCAGTCGGAAAAGCCCGAGAAGCGCTGCCTGCATGCGCGGTCCCCAGTAATCATCCCAGATGCGCCGTCCAACCTGCACAATGGCATTCCCCGCCCAGGTGAAATCCGGAACTGCCAGCAGGTTCAGGGGAACCACCTGCGGAACGTCGGGAGTGATCACGCGTAAACGTCGGATGGCTGCTAACCGTTGTTCGGAAGGCAGCTGGGCCACGAGATCCAGAAAGGCATCCGCCAGGGAAAGATGTGGATCGACCAATAAGATCCCAGGAGCATCATCCCCCCTCTCCACCAATTGCTTGAGCATCGCAAACACGAACGAGGATTTCCCTGTTCGACTGCCACCCGTCGCAAGACCGTGCCCATCCGGATCGATCCCAACCAGTTCTCCATTCGCTACACTTCGCCCAACTTTGAAGATTGCCTCCTGCAAGGGTTGGGAAGGGGGTGGGGCAGGCACATCCTGCCAGACGGCCCGGTCCAGCAGGCCGGATCCTTCTCCCAGCTGCAAGGGTGCAACCAGGCCGGCAGCTTCTCCAGCCGGGAGTGGGAAGTCGTGAGCATACGCCCCCGGCCAGGCTAGATCAACAAGCTTCCAGGATTGCCTCCCGGATAGCAGAGACAGATCCAGCGGCTGGGATAGGGAAAAAGCCACCCGCAAGAGCGGCTCCTGGATACGGCGCTCAAGCACATCCTTGGGGATCGAGCGCCAGGCCATCCAATCTGCCATCCCCAGTGCGGATGCGAGCATAACCAACCCACCTGCCAGGAGACCAAGCAACCCTGCCAGGGAGGACAGCCAACCGGCATTCCAGGCGCCGACGCTCACACCGGCAACCAGCAGACCGATCCCCAGGCCCAGCCGAAGCAGCTTCAAACGCAGAACCCAGGGGTTGGGGGCACCTCCTTCCACCCCGCCCTCCGCGCCATACGAATAGGCCGAAATGGCACGCAGGCGTTCCTGCAAGCCGTTGTCCGTACCCAGGATCCAAAGCCGAAGATGAACCTCCTGGCCATCCCTGGCTGCACTGACCAGCCGGCTGCCGATTGCCAGCAGCGGATCGCTGTCAGGGGTCGCTGTAATCAATGCCGGCAGCCGCCCCGCCGGGCGCAGGAAGAATCCGCCTACGTTCAACCTGACAGGTTCCAACTTTCGCCAGCGGCTATGCTGGCCGGTCATGGCCGCCCAGGATTGGATATACCCCTCTCCTCCGCCGGGAGGGAGATACAGACGCACCCGTAATCCCTGTGAGGTGGCAGCCCATTCCAACACGGCCGGGTGAGGCAGCTGTCCCAACCAGCCCATGATCTGGGCGCGCAGATCTGGCAGCGCCAGGGGCGCAAAGAGCAGTTCCCAGGCCTGCCAGCGGCCATGACACAACGGGCAATCGGGCTGGTCCGAGGCGACCTCAACACCACAGGCCGGGCACCCATATGCGTTCTGTGAATCTCTCACCTCAGAATCCCCGCGGCGCCCAGCTGCTTCCAAAAGGCCAGCCAGGCTTGGGGAATGGTCACCAGCACCGGGAAAAGCGCTCCGCGCCCACCGGAGGGTGCAGCCAGGAAGATGCGGGGCGGCAACCTCGAGACCATCTCAGCATTTTTACGGGCTTCAGACTCCGGCACGCCCAGTGAACGGAAGAAGGAGAAAGCCTCCTCGGGCCCAAGCCGGCCGATGAAAGCGGTGGAGGCCAGATTCAGTGATGTGGGATTCTTCATCAGGTCCGCGGGCAGGTGGGTGATGAGCGTAACCCCCACCCCGCGCTTACGCGCCCGCCGCCCCAATTCATCCAGGAGATCTGTGAAGGGGCCGCTCTTGAGCAGCCGCCAGCCTTCATCGATGAAGATATCCATCGGTTGTTTTCCGACCGTGACGGCATGGTACAGGAACCAGGCCAGGATGGCATGCACGATGGCCCGATTTTCTTCCCGCAAGGCGGATAAATCGAAGTTCCACCACTGGCCAGGTGGGAAATGCGGGGCGAGCAGGGCTTTTGGCCGGTCGAAGAACCCCTCGAACAAACCGCCGCGCATGAAGGGCCGCAGGAGTGCCAGCGGTACGGCTGCCTCCGGGGCATTGACCGTTCCCAGCGTCTCAACCAACTCAGATAGTGACATCGAGCCCGGCCTGCGCTCCCACCTGCGCTTGACTGCTTCGTGCAGGGCAGCCTGCACACCCGGGGAGAGCACCGTCTCCCCACCTAATGCGGTCATCAGGAAACGAACCGACAAGAGGAGTTCCGCCGGGTTTTCTCCCTGCAGGGGATGAATCAAGCAGGTATCAGGATTTTCAGGGATGCCAGCAGGCACAACCCGTCCCCCAACCGCCTCGCATAAGCGGTTGTTCTCGCCTTCCGGATCGATCGTGATCACGGCGCGCCCCTGCAATAACCTCTGCAACAGGATCCAGCGCAGGAGGGTGGTCTTGCCTGAACCCGGCTCGCCCAGGATCAGGGTAGTCGCATGCGGTGGCGCAGGCAGGCCCGGATCCAGACCACGGGTGAACGAGAAGTGCACATCGCGCCCATCCCTGGCATGCGTGCCGATCCAGACCGAGTCATCAACCGGCAACACCTGACGGGAGGGGTTCGGCAACAAGGGCAGAACTTCTTCCAGGAAAAGGGTCGGTTCATCCAATCCAGGGAACAACTTCCCGCCCGGCTGGAAGTGGTGCAGGGCGCGCTCGGCGATGTAGAACAGGCGCTGGCCAGAAAGCCCGCGGGCGCGCAGGTTCGACTCGATCACCCGCCGGGCAGCCTCGGCTTCGGCAAAGCGGGCATGCTCGACAAACAAGCCGGCCATGAGGGCAACCTTGAAAACCGGCTTGCCCAAAGAGATCTCTGATTCTGCTGCGTCCATGGCAGTATCCGCCGTGCGCTCTGCCATCGAGGGCCGCCGGCCGGTTTTCTCGGCCATCGCCAGCATGAAGCCTTCGAAGAGGGTCCGCCTGGTGCGCAGGGAGCTACGCATGACGTCCGGCGCTTCACGCCGCAAGGTGAGAGAGTACAGGGTGGGCAGGTTGGTATAGAAAACATCCGCAGCCAAGCGTGACCAGGGGCGGTCCGGCATGCCGGGCACGCCACTGCCGCGGGCAGAAAGTGGCAGCAAGATCCCGCCTGGAAATACCAGGTGATCCTCGGCCACTTCCACGGCTTCGGGGGCAATGGTGGGTTGGAATGGATCGACGATCTGATCTGACATGCCCCGATGATACAGAAACACCCATCGGCGTGTGCGGTGGGTGTCGGTAAGGGGATTCGAAAGCGACCAACCCTGCTTTGTCATCAAACCCTGGTTCTTACTCCATCGAGCAACTCCAAGGCCAATACTTTTCCGAACGTGAATCACATTCGATCTCGTGATGTACAATATCCTCATGAACCTGCGCCTGACGTACTACGGCTGGATGGTCACCCGCCATCTGGCAAACAGCGGTCAACTCCATCTGGGAGAAACCCCGGAAGGCGATTTACTGCTCGAGTTGTGGACCGGGGGGCACATCCCCGCCACCGGCGCAGCCATGTACGAAAAGATGGGATCCGAAGGCTTGATCGAGATGATCGATGAAGGCGTTAGCCAGGATGAAACCCACCTGCGATACTGCCGGAATCCCTTCGAGCACATCACGAAAGTCATTTTCGAATTCACCACATTCTGCAACTTCAACTGCGAGCACTGCTTCAACAGCCGGGTTCCCCGTCAAACCGAAACCAATCCGGATGTGCTCGCAGGCGCTGCTCGGGATTTCCTGCGCATGGGCATCCAACACTTCGCCTTCATCGGTGGGGAGGTTTCGCGGTTCGGCAATGGCTGGCTGGATCTTGTGAGCCAGATCCATTCGCTGGAGAAAAGCGTCAATATTTCATTATTCACCAACGGCTGGTGGCTGGATCAGGTGAATTTCACTGCGGCTGGCATAACCTATCCGGATAGCCTGGCCCACCTGAACGATCTGAAATCACACGGAGTGACCCATGTCACCTTCAGCCTGGATGGGCCGGAAGAATTGCACGATCGATCCCGCCGCCAACCCGGCCTGTACCAACGCATCCTTCAAGGCTTTTCCACTGTCAAAGAGGCCGGCCTCGAACCGCGCGTTTCCCTGCTCGTGCGCCCGGAATGGAGCCAGGCCCAGACGGAATCATTCCTGGCCGAGCCTGCCACCCTGATATACGATCTCGATCCCCTTATGCCGATTGCGAAACGCGCCTTGCGCCTCTATATCGACCCCTTCAATACGATCAGCCATTTCATCGACATCGGCAACGGCGCCCGGGATGAACGCCTGCAGTTCCCGATCCCAGATACACACGGCCACTCCCTATACTGCCGCAACTTCTACCGCCCGAGTCCATCCCTGACCATCAAAGCCAGCGGCGAACTGGCAACCTGCCGGCTGGCCACTGCCGGGGAAGGGTATGGCAACCTGCACGATCGGAGCCTGGTGGAGATCCTCAACCACTTTGATGAAGCTTTTCCATATCGCCTGCATGCCAGGAGAAAACTGGAAGAGTACCTGCCGCTGATGGATCAGACCATTTTTGGCGAGCGCTTCACCCACCTGTGCGCGCTGCGCGCCATCCTGACCCTGCTGGCGCGCAGGATGGATGAGCAGGGCATTTCCTTCGATGATGCCCCTGCCATTGGGCGCATCAACCGTGAAGTTGCCCTGGAAACCGGCCACATTTCCCATAAACAGAATCGCTAATTTCCCCTTTCCAGGCGGGTATACTTGCACCCGTGGATAACCTGTCCGGTTCCGTCGAGCGCATCACCTACTAC
>JBFYSM010000034.1:0-4088 GCA_041301605.1 Chloroflexota bacterium
GCATCGCGGTACATGGTGACATCCTTGGGGCAAGCAACGATGAAAGCCTGAACACCATCCAATGATGTGGCCTCGCGAATGCGGGCTTCGCTGGGGCGTTCTTTCATTTCCTTCTCTTCCATCCAAATTCTGCCGCCTCCGGCGCCGCAGCAGTAGGCGCGCTCTTTATTGCGAGGCATCTCAACCAACTGGCAACCCGTCGCTTCGATCACGCGCCGTGGCGCATCATAGATATCGTTGTAACGCCCGAGATAACATGGATCGTGATAAGTAACCTTGTAGCCCAATTTCTTACTGAATTTCAGTTGACCTGAACTGATCAGTTGGTCGAGCAATTCTGCATAATGTAGGATGTTCGGACGATTCCCGTTCCAGGGATATTCGTTCTTGAGCGTATTATATGTATGCGGGTCAGTGGTGATGATGGCCTGGAATTTGCATTTGGCCAAAACCTGGCTGTTCTTATCGGCAAGCATTTCGAATAGACCTTCCTCACCTACACGGCGAACATCGTTCCCGGCATTGCGTTCGCTCTCGAACAGGATGCCGAAGTTCAATCCGATCTGCTGGAATACCCGGGCTGTCTTTTGCGTAACTTCGGTCAGTGTGGCACTGTAGGATGCATAATCCCCAACAAACCAGAGGTACTCAACGGCTTCGCGGCGAGCATCTTTGATGGAGGGCTGCATGCCCATCGTCCATTTGGCGCGCATCCGGTCCGATTGCCCGAACGAGTTGCCGTAACGGCCCAGGTTGGCGAGTGCATCCTGGAGCATTTGATCCATCTTCCCCTGGTCAACCAGGTGACGGCGCAAATCTACAAAGGTAGGAACGTGCTCGATGAATGCCGGGCAAACCTGCATACAGGCGCGGCAGGTGGTACAAGCCCAAAGTTCGTCGGAAGTAACCACATCGCCGTGCAGGGTGCGACCGTTCTTGTCCCACAGGTGTGCATCCAGCTTGACCATCATGTTGCGCGGGGAAAGGATTTGTGCACTGGCATATGCCGGGCAGACATCCTGGCAGCGTCCGCAGCGAGTGCAGGATTCGAAATCCAGCAGTTGCTTCCATGTGAACTGCTTCCATTCCTTTACACCCATCTCGCCTTCCAGGTTTGCTGGCGGAAGGGCTCCTGCAGGTTTCAAGGAACGGAAGTAAATATTGACCGGCACCGAGAAGATGTGGAAAAGTTTGGTGAAAGGCAGGCTGACGAGGATTCCAAAGGCAGTCAGGATATGTAAACCCCAGATGACCAGGTGAAGGGTTTCGTTGGTAGGATCCCCTAGCGAAAGGAAAGCCGCAGCAATCGCGTATCCAATCGGTGACCAGGGTGCCCAATCCGGCTGTGTGACCGCAATGCGTAATCCTTCTGTCAAGTAGCCGCTGATGGCGATGAAGGACAACATGACGAGGGCGTAAGTGTCATCGCCTGCCAGTGCTTTCACCGTGAAGTTTTTCAGGCGGGATGTTCGGGTGATATAGCGCCGATATATCGCCATTCCCAATCCTACTATGACCAACAAGCCCAAAACATCAAGTGCCAGCTCGAAGATGATGTAGAACCAACCTTTGAGGATTTGGAAACCGAAGAACAGGTGGGTAACATCCCAGTCGATCGTTGCCAGGGCGGTACCTACCGCCAGGACAAGCATTCCCCAGAAGATGGCGAAGTGCATGATGCCGGGATACAACTCATCCAGCGTTCGCCGCTGTCCCAAAACCTGGGTGACGAGTGACCAGATGCGCGCCCAAAAGTTCCCAGGCCGTTTCTCGGGTTTTCCTTTTCGCCAGCGCAGGATACGCCGCACGATGCCATAGATGAACACAATGGCTGTTAGCAGCGCCAGGATATACTGCGCAATTTCCGCCCAATGTGGAATGTTCCAGAATGTTTCTCGGATCGGCATGGTTGCTCTCCTCTGAAACGCCTACCTGGCCTGCCTGACCTTATCGGTCAGCGCCGGAAGCAGATCGAACATATCCACGGTGGTCCCATATTTGGCCACATTGAAGATGGGGGCATTGGGATCCGTATTGACAGCGATGATCACATCGCTTTCGCTCATCCCTTCAACATGTTCCGGGGCTCCACTGATACCCAATGCCAGATAGATTTTTGGTTTAACCAGTTTGCCGGACTTTCCAACCAGGCGGGTTGTCGGCAACCAGCCTTGGTCCACTACCGGGCGGGACGCACAAACAGAACCACCGAGAGCGCTGGCCAGTTCACCTGCTAATTCGATATTATCCTTGTTCTGGATCCCTCGGCCAACAGACACCAACATGGTCTCTTTGGCAATATCCACATCGCCGGCTTCAGGTTCGATATACTGCTTCAGCGTCACGCGCAGGCCATCCAAGGCCGGAGCGGCAACACTCGTTACTGATGGGGCCTGGGAACTCTTCCCTTGCTCGGCTTTATAGCCACCAGGGAGCATGGTGATCAGGGCAGTTGGGGATGGAATATCTCCTTCCACCATGATCTTTCCCCCGCAAATCTGGCTGACATACTTGCCATCTTCGGTGAAAGATCGACATGAACTGACCACCGGGTATCCCAGTTTCGCGGAGAGCCCGCTGGAAACATCCATGCCGATGGATGAATGACCAAACAGGACAGCTCGCGGTGTCTGATCCTGGATCAGGGCTGCCAGGGCAACCCGGTAAGCATCGGATGTAAATTCGGCCAATGCAGCATGCTCAATGTATAACACACGATCGGCGGCAAAATCTTTGCCCAAGTCTTGCGCGTTATGGCCGAGAAGCACTGCCGCAACCTCGCCGCCCGTGTTCTGTGCAAGTTGACGTGCAGCAGCCAGCATTACATAAGATATCTCGGCTACCTGGCCGCGTACATGCTCGATGAAAACAAAGATATTCTGGCTCATGGCGTTCTCCTCACAGCACACCGGCTTCTTTGATGATCGCAACGATCTTTTCGGCGACTGTATCTGCGTCACCATCGATCATTTCTGCTCGTTCTGCCGCTTCAGGCTGGAACATGCGGCTGATCGAAACTCCACCATCCAGGTTGAGATCTGCATTGGGGCGTTCTTCGATCTTGGCGGTTCCCATAACCTGGCGTATCTTGCTGTAAGCAACATATCGTGGTGGTTGCTCCGAGGCCTGGATACCCAAAACGGCAGGTAGCTTAACATCGATCTCCGCGATCAACCCGCCGGGATATTCTTTACGTGCAATAACAGAACCATCTGCCAATGTGATGCCTGCCACATATCCAACATAGGGCATGCCAAGATATTCTGCCAGCAGCGGCCCGACCGAGCCATCCAGATCGTTATGGGCCTGGACCCCTGTCAGTACAAGATCTGGTTTCAGTTCCTTCAGCAGTTCGGCGTAAGCACGGGCCAGCGCATGGTTATTAACGCCAGTGAAATCGCCGGTCATTTTGATCAATTGGTCAGCGCCTTTTGCGGCCGCAGTGAAAAGAAAATCATCTGAACCGTCGGCTTCAACCGTCGAAACGATTACCTGGCCTCCCCCGCGTTCTTTCAAGAGAATGGCCTGCTCAACTGCATGATCATCGAATTCGTTTATGATGAGGCGTAGCCAGGCCGTATCCAAGGCTACGCCGCTGGGATCAATGGTCAATTCTTCGACGAGATCGGGAACGAATTTGATAGGCACAACGATTTTCATGGACAACCTCTCCTTTGGCTTTGGATTGATTGGTTAATTGTTCATTGACTCGGCGAGTAATTCGGCAATCTCGCGTACTTTCAAGTGGCTTGCGGCCTGGATGGTTTTGACTGCATCCTCGAAGCGCGGCGGTTCGTATGGGCAGGCGACAGCGAGAATCTCAGCGCCGGCTGCCACCGCCTCGCGCACGCGCCACTCCGAAAGCCGCGTGTGGGCTTTCTCCCATTGGAAGCCATCCAACCACATTCCTCCTCCGCCGCCACCGCAGCACAGGCTGTTCGTTCGCTGGTGGGACATCTCCACCAGTTCCACGCCTGTGATGGCGTTCAACAGCGCTCGATGTTAATCGAAAACATCGTTGGCGCGACCCAGGTAACAGGTATCGTGGTATGCGATCTTTCCTTTCACCTAGATTTTCAGCAAGGGCT
>JBFYSM010000035.1:0-9428 GCA_041301605.1 Chloroflexota bacterium
ACAAGCACTTCAACTTGCAGCTCAACGGGGAACAAACCCAGGGACAAGTGATCGGTCTATCCGAACAGTGCGATGATGATGGCTGCGCCTATGCTCCGGTTGTATCCTTCGAAACCCGGGATGGGAGCACGATCTATTATCGGTCGAGCTACGCATCGAGTCCGCCGGCTTACGATGTCGGTGAAAGCGTGACGGTGTTCTTCGATCCTGAAAACCCTGAAAAAGCAGCCGTCAAAGGGGAAGGGAGTGTGTTCCGGGTCATATTCATAACCATTGGCGGGGTTATCATCATCTTTGGTTTGTATACCTTCGGGAAAAACCTGATTAACCATCCTTCCATCGGCCAGGCACCCTGACCACCCAAAGTGCGGTCCCAAAACAAGTTCTTTGGGAATTAGCGTAATGAGGCAGGAAACAGGGGGTGTTGGGCGGGCTTCGCCCGCCCAATACCCCCATATCTTCCCCCTCTTCACGGAGATCCCCAAAGAGCACCAAACCAACCGGCCATTTCTCTCGAAAAACTTGATACAATCATATTCCGATGAAAACGAATCCTTTCCGTTGGATGTTGCTGTTCCTGGTGCTGGGCATCCTGGCCGCCTGCGGGGCGCCATCCGTCACCCCCACCCCTGAACCGCCCACCTCAACGGCCACCTCCCGTCCGCCGACCGCGACGCTCACCCCCTCGCCCAGCATCGCCCCTCCCACCCCCACGCCCACCGCCACCGTCGTCCCCGTGGATGGCTTCCTGATTGCCCAGGTTTACGTCCGCGCCGGGCCGGGCACCAACTTCGATGCCATCGGACTGATCGGCCACAGCAAGGTCGTACCGCTGGTAGGCCAGGATATCACCGGCGAGTGGTTCCAGATCCTGTATGCCGACAGCCCAACCGGGAATGGCTGGATCGTATCGAAATACGTCCAGGCGGCGGATACGGAAAGCCTGCCTGTCATCAGCCTGCAAACCGCCGGCGGATCCACGGCGGTGACTGCCCAGGTCATCCAGCGCCTGAACGTGCGCGCCGGCCCCGGCCTGAGCTACACCGTCTACGGCATGGTCGACCCGCCCGCCACACTCATCCTGACTGGCAAGAACGAACTCGGCACCTGGATCCAGGTCGAATTCGATGAAAGCCCGACCGGTTATGGCTGGGTGGCAGTGGCTTACATCCAGTTGACCGAGCAGGCCGACCTGCCGATCCTGGATGAATTGGGAACCCCCGTTCCGGTTGCCTCGGCAGGCCCCACCGAGGTCGCAGTCACGCCCAGCCCCACCACCGGTCCCGCCTTCTGGGATAACGATTCCGCCGGTTCGCCGGGTGGCCGGGTGATGTTCTCGCCGCTCGGGACGCGCACCTTCACCTACGCCAGCGATGTCTCCGCCCCGCAGGGCGACCCGGATGACTGGCTGGAATTCACGCCCTACGGCAGCCAGGGCGGCAGCCTGGCCATCCTGCAAGCCAGCCTGACCTGTTCAGGCAATGGGGATCTTGAGTTATCCCTCACCCAGGCCGGCTCCGAGGTTGCAGGCTGGGGTTCCCTGGCCTGTGGGGATGAAGATGCAGTGTTACAATTGCCATCAGGAAAAGCCTACCTGCTCCATCTCAGCCCGGCCGCGGGCGATGGCCTGCGCTTCGTGCATTACACCCTGAACATCCGCAATCTGCCATAAAGAGGAGATACCATGTTCCACAAAAAGTCCACCTTTCCCTTGGTTACGATTTTGGTCCTGTTGATGGCTGGTTGCGATGGTGGTGGACAAGCGACGCCAGCCACCCCGGCCCCAACCTCACAACCATTGACCGCCCTGCTCAGCGAACTGCAAGGACTGGTGGAGGTCAAGAACGCCGGGCAGGCGGATTACGACCAGGCCACCGCCGAGATGATCCTGCAGGTCGAGGGTCAGGTGCGCACCGGGGAGGATGGCCGCGTCCGCCTGGACCTTTCGACCGGCAGCATCATCCGGGTCGCGCCGACCACCTACTTCACATTGGTATCCAACGATCCGGTCGATGACGGCCTGTTCACCCGCATCAAGATATTCACCGGGCGGATCTGGATCGCCCTGCAGGGCGGCAGCATGGAAGTGGAAACGCCCTCCGGCCTGGCATCTGTGCGCGGTTCCTATCTCTCGGTCTGGGTCGACCCGGAAACGAATGACGTTTGGGTGAGTTGCCTCGAAGGCTGGTGCGTGGCCGAAAACCCGACCGAAGTGCTTGACCTGGTCGCCGGGCAGGGCGCCATCCTGTACAACTACGACCCGGGTTCCGGCACACCGCCTCCCCCGCCCTTCCTGCGCTACCTGACCCAGGCAGAGATCGACGATTTCCTGGCCAACAACCCCGAAGCCCGGGAGGTGATGGATGCGGTCTTCGCCACTGCCTCCGCGCTCCCAACCTTCACGCCCACCGCCACTGGCACGCCGGAACCAACCGCCACCCCTGAATTCCGCTGTTTCTCCCTGCTTTCCCCGCAGAACGGCGCCCAACTGGGTTTTGTCGGCCCAGAGACCTTTACCTGGGGAACCCAGGAAGGCGCTGTTTTCTATCACCTGGTCTTCACCCACCCGGAAAGTTACCCGCTTTCCTTCATCCTCCAGCAGACCTTCCACGTGCGTTACCTTGAATCCCTGCCGCGCGGGGGCACATACACATGGGAGGTGACCGCCCTGGATGCAGCCGGGGAGGTCATCTGCAAGGCGCAGCCGTTTACATTTACCAAGGCTGCTTTCCCAACCGCCACCCCCACCAATACCCCCACGGCAACCTACACACCCGCGCCATATTACACCGCCACACCTACATTTACGCCCTTCGGCGCCGGGAATACGGTTTTCAGCAGTGAAATGGGACCTTACGGTGAAATATGGAAGTGCTATGCGGAATGGTATGTCATCTATGTAACAGATCCCGAAGGGGTTTCAGACGCCTGGATAGAATATTCCGCCGAGCCCAGTGGCATCACGGGTACCCATCACCTCTTATCGTATTACACCGATAGCTGGGAAGATTATTTCATGATCCCGTCGGATGTCAATGATACGGTCACCTATTATTTTGTCATCCAGGATAGTGCCGGGAACACCGAGAGATCTCCAAATACCTACCAGTTCATTGACAAAGTTGGTTGTGGCGGAGAGTAGGAAATCTATGTTCCATCCGGGTAAAAACAACCTCTTCTCCCTTCGCCGCCTGCTGTTGCCGGGCATTGCGGTGTTGCTCATCCTGCTGGAGATCATTGCACTGATCCCCAATGTCACCACGCCGCTCGAGCGCATCGAGCTGACCGCCCGTGACTCCATGTTCCGGTTGCGGGGCAAACAGGACCCCGGCGACCAGATCGTCATCGTGGGTATCGACGATTTTTCCCTGAACTGGACCGACATGCAATGGCCCTGGCCGCGTGCCTACCTGGCCGAGATCGTGGATTGGCTGAACAAAGCTGGGGCGCGCGTCGTCGGGCTGGATGTTTTCCTGTTCGAAGCGGACCCCGACCCGGCCGGCGATGAAGCCCTGGCACAGGCCCTCGAGGAAGCCCAGGCCAGCGTCAGCGTGGTTCACATCTACGATTACCAGGAAGAAGTCCTGCCAGGCCAATACCTGGTCACCCATACGATCGAATTACCCCGGGCCGTCTTCCGGGATGCGCTGGATAGTGTGGGGGTCACCTCCATCTACCGGGATGAGGATGCCATCGCACGTTCCATCCAGGCTTACCAGATACATGGCGACAGTACATACATCCACTGGGCCTTCGAGCTTGCCCGCCTCTACCTGGGTGTCGATCCAGCCACGATCATTTCTTCAAACACCATCGAATTCAATGATCATAGCGTCCCCCTGCAAGCCGGGAAATTGCTCATCAACTACAGAGGCCCGGCAGGCACTTTCCCAACCTATCCGGCAACGCGCGTCGTGCTGGGCGATTACCCACCTGAGATCTTCAAGGATAAAATTGTACTGATCGGTGCCACCAGCCTGACCCTGCAAGATGTTTACCCCACGCCCTTCTCCGCCACCGTGCAGACACCCGGCGTGGAAATCGTTGCCAGTGCGGTGGCGACCATCCTGTCGAACATGTACCTGCGCAGCCTGCCGCCCTGGGCCAACCTGCTTTTTATCCTGGGCACGGCATGGGTGGCTGCATTGCTGATCCGCATCAAGCGCCCGACCCTGGTGCTCTCCCTGATGGTTGGCCTGATGCTGGTCTATGCGGTTGCTGCATATATCATCTTTGCCGTGTGGGATTGGTACCTCCCGGCCACTGCGCCGGAATTGATGCTCTTCCTGGGCGTGGTGTTGCCCACCCTGGAACAGGCTGTCTCGCAGGAACTGGAAAAGCGCCGGGTACGCGACCTGTTCACCCGCTTCATCTCCCCCGAGATGGTGGATCAACTGCTGGCCACCCAGGATATCAACAGCCTGAACAAGCGCGCCAACCTCACCATCCTGTTCTCCGATATCCGCGGCTTCACCACCCTTTCGGAGAAGATCCCCCCGGAAGATGTTGTTGCTTTGTTGAACCCATACCTGGAAGCGATGACCAATGTCATCCATAACCATGGCGGGACCGTGGATAAGTATGAAGGCGACGCCATCATTGCCTTCTTCGGTGAGCCGGTGCCTTACAATGACCATGCCCTGCGGGCAGCCCGCGCTACCGTCGAGATGAGGCTTGTCCTGGCAGAATTGAGGGAACGCTGGAAAGAGCAGGGCATCCTCAAGGGAAAATTCGAGATCGGGATCGGGCTGAACACCGGCGAGGCCTTTGTCGGCCTGTTGGGGTCTGCCAAGCGTATCAACTACACCGTCATCGGTGACAATGTCAACCTGGCGGCTCGTCTCCAGGATATGACCAAGGTTTACGGCTGGCCGATCATCATCAATGAAAGCACTGCACTGGCCATCCAGGATGAATTCGATACCGAGTTCATCGAGGCCGCCCAGGTCAAAGGCAAGACCGAGGCCGTGCGTATCTACAAAATACTTGGCAGGAAAGGCGCACCCGAAAACGAACGCGTTCGGGAACTGGAAGTGTGATGCCTCAATTGCACAAAACCACCTTTTGTGGTAAATTCTGTCCACCTTAACCATTTGGAGTAAAAATGGCAATGAAAGTGATCCCGGATATTATCGTGAGCAGGCTTCCGATCTACCTGCGCGCCCTCCGGCACATGCAGGAGCAAGGCCAGCAAACCACCAACTCCCAGGAACTGGGGGAACAGGTGGGTATATCAGCAGCGCAAATCCGTAAGGATCTTTCACAATTCGGTGAATTCGGCAAGCAGGGGACCGGCTACCGCATCGCCTTCCTGATCGACAAGCTGCGGGAGATCCTGCATGTGCAAAATGTTTGGGATGTGGCCATCGTCGGCGCCGGGGATATGGGCCACGCCTTGGCCCGTTACCAGGGCTTCATCAACCGGGGCTTTCATGTCACGATGGTGTTCGACAATGACCCGGCCAAGATCGGCCAGGTGATCGGTTCGCTGACAGTCCTGGATGCGAACAAAATGGTCGAAACCATTCGCGAGGCTGGCATCCAGATCGCCATGCTGACCGTCCCGGCTGCGGCTGCGCAAGGTGTGGCCGATAAGTTGGTTGAGGCAGGCGTCAAAGCTATTCTAAATTATGCCCCCATCAGCCTGAATGTTCCGGAAGGCGTGCGACTGCAATACCTCGACCCATCCATTGGCTTGCAACGCATGACGTATTATTTGGAGTAACATCTCAATACATGGGATTGGATAACGAACGGCGCTCACAGGAGCGCCGTTTTGTTTATACAACTATGGTTGCACATTTTGTAACAAGATGGTAACCAGCACATCCAGGTTGGGGATTTCATCCACCCGCAAGGAAATTTTCGTTTTGCCATCGATGGTAAGTTTACCGTTGCGCATCTCGACCCCCTTGAGCCCGGACCAGTCGTAAGCCATCTCCCCCATTCGAAAGTCTCCACTTGCCAGCAGGAAAGGCCCGAAAGGGACACTTTCCCCGGATTCGATCTTTCGAACAACCGCATCGAACCGCCCTTGGAACGTTTCCTGCTGGATGAACCGTGCAGCTTGTCCTACATGAAATATGGAATCGTCCAGGGTCATTTCAGAGCCATCCACCCGCCTGATGATGTAGTGATGCCGGGTGCCGGAGTAAATCCCAACCAGGTAGTTGCGCGTGACCCTGCTTGTGATCGCATCCACCTCCTCCCAGCGCCAGGCGTGAGTCACACCCCGCTCCCGAAGCACAAAGCCGTTCTGGAAAATGGCCAGGGATTTGGATTTCCCGCGGAGCGCGGCCAGGCCCAGGATCATTGCACAAACCAGCGCAGCTAGAGCCAGCAAGCCCGGCCACATGAAGCTCTCCCATGCCATCACCGGGCCGAAATTCCTCAACTGCAAACCGGCTTGCCAGAGGGCATAGATCAATGATCCCAGCCCGGCCAGGGTGAACATCGCCGCGAGGAACAACAGGATCCAACGCCCTGTCTTGCGCCCGGGGTAAAGTCCAAGGGGTTTTCCCAGGCGGGAGGCTGATCTTTTTTGGGAGGACTGGGTAGACATACGGATCTGTCTGCATGAAAAACCGGGCACATGGGCCCGGTCGGTGCTAAACAGGAGGCAGGTTGCGTTTCATGACCGTATACAGACCGAGGGCCTTTACCGCACCCTCGACGGTGCAGGTCAGGGGATTATCCACCAGGTAGGCGGGGACGCCCAGTGCCTTGGTGAGCAATTTATCAATGCCACGCAGCAAGGCACCGCCACCGCACAGGGCGACACCGCGGTCGATGATATCCGAAACCAGTTCGGGGGGGGTCTTTTCCAGCACCCGGCGGCCATTCTCGATGATCCGCTTGAGCGGATCCTGCAACGCCTCGACAATGTCGCTGGTCGTCAGGGTGACCGGGCGCGGCAGGCCGGAGACCTGGTCCTGCCCCTGGACTTCCATGCTTTCTTCCTTATCCTGGGGAACGGCCGCACCGATCTTGATCTTCAGCTGTTCAGCTGTTGTCTGTCCCAAGATCACGCCGTATTTCTTGCGTACATAACTGACAATGGCTTCGTCCTGCTCTGCTCCCCCCTCGCGCAGGGTTTCAGCCGAAACGATCCCATACAGGGCAATCACCGCAGCCTGGGTTGCCCCCCCACCGATGCAAATGACCATATTACCAGACGGCGAACTGACGGGCAAATCAATTCCCAGGGCGGCCGCCAGGGGCTGCTGGATCAGGTATGCATCCCGGCTGCCGGCCTGCAAGACCGCTTCGTGCACGGCCCGGCTTTCCACGCTGGTCACACCGTACGGTATGGAGATCATGACGCGCGGGCGGAAGATGCGCATCGGCCCGCTGACCCGCTGGAGCAGGTACTTCAGCAAGGCCTCGGTGATCTCGTAATCCGCCACAACGCCATTCTGCAATGGACGGGCAACCTCGATGCTTTCCGGTACGCGCCCCAACATATCCAGGGCTTCTTTGCCCAACGCGACGATTTTCTGCTCAGCGGTGGCGATGGCAACGATGGTCGGTTCTTGAACCAATACCTGGACAGTATCAGCAATGCGAGTATGGAATGTACCCAGGTCGATCCCCAGGTCTTTCGAAAATGGAGGCACAGGTTCCTCACTTCTCCATCGGGCGCGGCGGTTGGCTTCCACGTCGGAAGCGTTTTGCAGCCTCCAGGCGCAGGTTCGACCGTCGCAAAGCCGCTTCGATCTTCAGGTATGTATCGGTATCTGCTGGAACGCCCTTTTCCAGTTGATCCTGGGCACGTTGACGGGCTGCTTCCGCCCGGGCCGTGTCAATTTCCTGAACGTTCTCAGCCGCATCGGCCAGGATAGTGACAATATCTGGTTGAACCTCAGCTATGCCACCGGCAACGGTAAAAAACTCTTCCTGGCCCTGTGTCCGCACGGTAATGATGCCATACTTCAGCGTGGTCAACAAGGGGGAGTGATTGGGTAAAACGCCCATCTCCCCTTCCATAGCGGGTAGCAGCACCATGTCGGCATCACCCTGGTAAACCATGCGGTCTTGGGAAACGATCTCACAACGAATAGGCATAATCAAACTCCATTACGTTTTACGTTTCACGCACATGGCTGTAAAACGTAATGCGCAAAATACTTACGATTTCGCCATCTTCTCGGCTTTGGCAATCGCGTCATCGATTGTCCCGACCATGCGGAAGGCCTCTTCCGGTAAATCATCGTGTTTGCCATCCAGGATCTCGCGGAAGCCGCGCACACTGTCTTTGATGGGCACATAAGCGCCCGGCAGCCCGGTAAACTGCTCAGCCACGAACATGTTCTGCGAGAAGAAGCGTTCGATCTTGCGGGCCCGGGCTACAATCAGCTTATCATCTTCGCTCAGTTCATCAATACCCAGGATGGCGATAATATCCTGCAAATCCTTGTAACGTTGCAAGACGCGCTGGCACTCGCGGGCGGTATTGTAGTGATCCTCGCCAACGATGTTCGGGTCGAGGATGCGGGATGAGGAGGCCAGCGGGTCCACGGCCGGGTAGATGCCTTTCTCTGCGATGGAACGTTCAAGGGCAATGGTCGCATCCAGGTGGGTGAAGGTTGCCACTGGTGCCGGATCCGAATAGTCATCCGCCGGAACATACACGGCTTGCATGGAAGTGATCGAGCCATGTCGGGTGGAGGTGATGCGTTCCTGCAACTCGCCCATTTCGGTCGCCAGCGTTGGCTGGTAACCCACTGCCGAAGGCATGCGCCCCAGCAGGGCTGAGACTTCCGAACCGGACATTGTGAAGCGGAAGATGTTATCGACGAACAGGAGCACGTCGCGGCCCTGGTCACGGAAGTATTCGGCCATCGAAAGCGCCGAAAGCGCCACGCGCAGGCGAACACCCGAAGGCTCGTTCATCTGGCCGAACACCATCACGGTATCCTTCATCACGCCCGATTCCAGCATTTCACGGTACAACTGGGTGCCCTCGCGGGTGCGTTCGCCCACGCCAGCAAAGACCGAGTTGCCCTGGTGGACGGTAGCCACCGAGCGGATGAGTTCCTGGATGATGATCGTCTTGCCTACGCCTGCACCTCCGAAGATGCCGGTTTTGCCGCCTTTGGTGAAGGGGGCGATCAGGTCGATAACCTTGATGCCGGTCTCGAATATCTCAACGCGGGTGGACTGCTCGGAGAAGGGTGGGGCTGGACGGTGGATGGGGTAATATTCCCTGGCCTGTACCGGTTCCTTTTCATCCACTGCTCGCCCAAGAACGTTGAAGATACGTCCCAGGGTTGCCTCGCCTACCGGGACCATGATCGGGTTGTCGGTTGCGATGGCCGGGGTGCCACGCCGCAGGCCGTCGGTCGAGTCCATGGCCACACAGCGTACCCAGTTATCGCCCAGGTGCTTCTCGACTTCCAATATCAGTGCATCTTTGCCATCACGCGGCA
>JBFYSM010000186.1:0-3726 GCA_041301605.1 Chloroflexota bacterium
AGCCGATTCAATCCAGCCTGGCGGGCATATCTTACAGCCTGCTCGTATTCCTGGCGGCTGACGGGTCGGTTAAGTTCCGGGAACTGGCTGGCATGATAGGCTGGCCGGTACTGATCCATTAGATTAAGGTAGGTGTCCTTTGAGATCCTATCAGCCACAAAGCGGACAACTTGTTCCGTTCCTGCCAGGTTATTGGGCAGGATGAGATGCCTGACCAACAGACCTCGTTGGGTGGTCCCATTGGCATCCAACGCCAGATCCCCTACCTGGCGGTACATCTCGGTCACGGCCGCCTGGTTGACAGCGGGATAGTTCTTGACCTTCGAATATTTAAGGCCAGCATCCTCGTCTGCATATTTCATGTCTGGCATATAGATATCGATCACTCCATCCAGCAACGTCAATGCGATCGGTGAGTCATAACCGCCCGTGTTGTAAACCAGCGGCAGATGCAAGCCTTTTCCGGCTGCCACCAAGATCGCCGCCAGGATGGGAGCGACCACATGGCTGGGAGAGACAAAATTGATGTTATGGCAGCCAAGTTCCTGGAGTTCGAGCATGAGGGCTGCCAGTTCTTCGGTCTCCATTTCCGTGCCTGCATCCAACTGGCTGATATCGTAGTTCTGGCAATACTGGCAGTGCATGTTGCAGCGCGTGAAGAAGATCGTGCCCGAGCCGCGCCAGCCGCGCAGGGGATCTTCTTCGCCGTGGTGCGGCGCGTAACTGTTGACCCGCGCCCGCACGCCGGTTCTACATACACCGAGCTCCCCGGCGTGCCGGTTTACACCACAAGCCTGGGCACACAGAGCGCAACTGGCGAGACGGGCATCTGCTTCCGCAACACGCCGGGAGAGTTCGCCGTTGTGCAGAAGGGAGAGGTAAGCAGGTTCATGGTTCATGGAAGACGCCTGTTAATTATGGCAGCCTATAAGAAACATAGATGTCGGCTTCCAACATGGTACCCAAATCTTCTGAATAATAATGGTGGGTGAAATACAGGGTCATGCCGTCGGCACTTAGTGTGGGTTCCCCGGCAAAAGTGGAAATGATCTCCTCGGCCGGGCCCCACGATCGGTCGGGTTGGCGGACGGAGCGGAATATCGCCGGGCCGGGGCGTCCCTTCTTGCTTTGCCCGCAGAACCACAATTCCTGTCCATCGGAGCTGATGTAAGGCCAGCCTTCCCAGTTGGGGGTGTTGACGAGCGGCCCAAGGTTGTCAGGTTCACCCCAGCCGGAGGAGGTCATGGTTGAAACCCAGATATCCAGGTCGCCAAGTCCACCCGCGCGTGAGGAGTGGAAATAGAGCTCCTGCCCGTCGCTGGAGATGTGTAGTTCGCCCACTTCATATTCGCTCTGCCTGAGTTCATCCCCTGCATAACGCCAATCCTGCCAGAGGCTGTTACGGAAATCGGCGCGGAACCACTGGATTCCGGTGTAGCCTTCGCGGGCTGTGCAGAAATACATAATGCTGCCGGATACGAACTCGCAGCCATCAAGAACCAGTTCGCCGGGATCGGACAACCAGACGCGTTCCGGTTCGCTCCAGGCCTCGCCACTGCGGTGCGTAACCCAGATGCCGGTCACGCCGTCGAAAAGCTGCTTCTCGGCCGGGATGCTTACATCGGGAGTGAAGAAGAAATACAGGGTTTGGCCGTCGGGCAGGAGGAAGGGGCTGTCCTCCCCGCCCGTCGTATTGGCCGGGAACGGGAGCGGCACGGGTTGGGTCCAGCCGTCTTTCGCGGTGGGTGGCCAGAAATCCGATTCCGGACTGTATTTGATATCCGGGAGAAGGGTAGTGCGATCCACAGATGCGGGTGCAGGGGTTGCCTGTCCACAGGCGAGTATGGTTAGAAACAGTGCAAAAACAGGTATTCGAAACAGTTTCCGCAAGTGTGGCTTCAAGTTGTCCATCCTACGTGATCAGTTCGAAATAATCCTGGGGGATGGTCTTTTGCTTTCCAGATGCCAGGAGAGAAATCAACTCAACGGCCAGTTGGGCCTTGAGCTTGGCATCCTCGCGGCTCCAGGTGGTGCTCTTGACTTCCAGGAAAGTGCCAAGGGTGGGCTGATCCACCTGGTCGAGGTTGACGAAGAATTCGGTATCCCGGTAGTGGATCAACCAGCGGCGGCGGTTCTTGCTGAGTTCCAGCTCAGCTTTAGGCTTGAAGTACTCGCGGTAGAAACGCAGCGTCTGCGTTGCCGGGGCCAGGTAACGGCTCCGGGATAACAACACATCATGCTTGAACTGGCCCTCGCGCGCCGGACCGATCAACGTCAGCCGGGTGCGGACATTGGCAATCTTATTATTCTCGATAAACTCATCCTCCCGGTAACGCAAACGTCCCTGGGACAGGTCTTCGAAAACGAAGTACGTATCATGTTGGTGGTAGTGGCGGTAACGGACAATCTTGATCGCATCCTGGTTCAGGCCGCTGGCCACCTGGTCGGGGTCATCGATTTGCACTTTGACCTGTACTTCGAAACTCTCCTGTTCGCTGGAACCGCCCAGGGCGATCAACTTGGACAGCACCGACTGTTCCCGCTCGATCAGGAATGCATCGATCTTATGGGCGTATTCCTGCGCCTGCACCAGCAATTCTGCTTCATCCAGGGTCAACAGTTGCCGTTCGCGCATCAGCCACTTGCCGTTCACCATCACATCTGTCACATCGGAGGCCTTGGCAGAATAGACGATCTGTGCGTACGGGTTATCCGTATCCCGGCGGAAGCGCGGCGAGTTGTGCAAGGGAGCGATATCGACCAGGATCAGGTCGGCGCGCTTGCCTGCTTCCAGCGAGCCGGTGATATCCCCGATATGGAGCGCGTTGGCTCCCAGCCGGGTAGCCATGGTCATGACCTGCGGCGCTGGCAGGGCAGTCGGGTCACCGGAGTTGCCTTTGGCAATGAACGAAGCCAGGCGGAGTTCCTCGAACATATCCAGATCATTGTTGGAGGCCGGGCCGTCCGTGCCGATCCCGACATTCAACCCGACTTCCAGCATCTTTGCAACCGGCGCAAAACCAGAGGCCAGTTTCATGTTTGATGAGGGGTTGTGCGCCACACCGGCATGGGCGTGCAGCAGGGTATTCATCTCGCCATAATCAATGTGGACGCAATGGGCCGCCAGCACCTTGGCATCGAACAAGCCCTGCTTCTTGACATAGGGCACCACAGGCATGCCGGTCTCCCGACGCATATTTTCAACTTCCAGCGCAGTTTCAGCAAGGTGTGTGTGCAATGGAACATCGAACTCAACCGCCAGTTGGGCGGTGGCCTTGAGGATTTCCGGCGTGCAAGTGTAGGGGGCATGCGGCGCAACCGAAGGGACAATCAACGGATGGCCTTTCCAACGACTGATGAAATCGCGCGCATAAGCCAGCGAATCTTCGAAAGCACGCGCGTCCGGCGATGGAAATTTCAATACGGTCTGCGAACAGACAGCCCGTAAACCCGCTTCGGCCGTGGCCCTGGCAACATCATCCTCGAAATAATACATCTCCGCGAACGCGGTCACGCCTGAACGGATCATCTCTGCACAGGCCAGCAGCGGTCCCAGGCGGACGAAATCCGGCGAGACGAACTCGCGCTCGACCGGCATCATGTAACCCATCAGCCAGACATCCAGCCGCAAGTCATCAGCCAAACCGCGCAGCAGGGTCATGGGAACATGGGTGTGCGCATTGACCAACCCCGGCATGAGCACCCTTCCCTGGCAGTCCACTTCCA
>JBFYSM010000190.1:0-5095 GCA_041301605.1 Chloroflexota bacterium
GTCAGGCGGGCGGTGAGACGGGCATCCGTATCCAGTTGGATCGAGCCGACCGGCAGGCAAGCCTCCCCGCAGCCAGCCGTGTAGTAGGCCCGGCTGACGGATAGCCCGGCGCTCAACGGCTCGGCCAGTTCGACTGGTTTGTAAACCTGCAGGGCCGCCCGATAGTAGAGGCTACCCACCCCGTCGCTGCGGGAGATGTTGAGGGCATTGGGCAAATCGGGCAGCAACTCACTGACCGGCTTGCTGGCCGTGACCGTCGTCAGGGATGAAGGCCCGGCGGCCTCGCCTTCTGCAAATGGCAAGCCGTTCAGGTAGGCATCGAACGAGAAATCGGCCGCGTAACCGCCCGTGCCGATCATGTAGGCGTTCAATGCCAGGATGACCCAGGCGGTCTCATACGAGGAATGCCACCAGCCGCGCCCGTCACGCTGCGTTGAGAGATAGCGGACGGCATCCGCCAGCAACGGCGAGGCCGGGTCGCTCTGTGCCAGGGCATACACCACCATTGCCGAGGTATACAGGGGGGTTCCGGGCAGGTACCAATTCTTGGTTTCGCTCTCCCAGTGCGCCCCGGTGGCCGAACGGATGGCAGTTGTCTCCAGGTTGGAGAGCAGTTCATCCGCCCAGGCATCACCCGGAACGGCGCTCTCGATGGTCAGTGCCAGCAGGGCCTGGCTCCAGGTGGATAACCGGTCGCGGTTGCTGTAGAGGCCATCCACCACGTGCTGGCCAATGCCGCCGGTATCCTGCAGAACATACGCCTCGAACGCAAGCAAGTCCAGTTGCCAATCATCGAGCGTATCATTCGAAATGGGGAGATTTTCAATCAGGTAGTTGCGGGCTTTATCGATGAGCACCCAGTCCACTTCCAGCCCAGCCTGGCTGGCGCGATTGAGACCAAAGATGATATAGGCGGTCAGGAAGGGGCTGCTTTTGCCGCCGGTGCGTTCCCAGGTATAAGTATCCATTTCGCCGCCCCACCAACCCCAACCATAGTCATCCCGCTGGCGGCGCATCAGGATATTGATCGCGCTCTGGATGTTACCGGCCATGCGGGTTTCGATCCCCGGGTCTTCCAGTCCCGAGGCCTGCAGGGAACGGTAGAGTTCCACGTTGGGCAGGATGTAGGAAAGCAGGTACTCATTGGAACAGGTGTCTGGTGGTTCGCCGATGGCATCCAGGCCGCTGAGCAATGTGGCTGCCAGGGACGGGGACAATTCCACGGTCAACTCGCCGCCGGTCGGGTCGAAACTGCGCGGCAGGCTGAGCACTTCCAGTTCCGTGCCTGAAGATGAGATGATCCCGGATGTGCTGAAGGTCTGCGGGGCAACATAATGCAGGATCGGGATGGGGCCCATGGTCGGGCGGGATGCGTCGCCCAGGTTCCCGGCCTGGGCCGAGAAAACCAGGTCGGCGGTTTCGCCATCCAGGGCAGTCCCCCACCAGGTGACCAGCATCCGTCCACCGGCAGGGATATCCACCTGCTGGGAGGCCTGGCTGCTGTCATCCAGGGTGAAGTTATCGGCTTGCAAGGTCACGGTTGTCTTGAGCAAGTTGGCGGTGTTGTTGTGCACGATGGCGCCTAATTCGATATGGTCGCCGACGACCAGGAAGCGCGGTGTGACCGGGCGCACCAGCAGGTCCTTGCTGGTCACCAGGTCGAACTCGGTTTGGCCGACGCGGGTATCCTGGGTCAGGCCGCGCACCTGAACCCGCCAGGTGGTCAGGTTGTCCGGCAGGGCCAGTGAGACGCTCGCCCGCCCGTCTGCATTCGTGACGATGGTCGCATTCCAGTAGGCTGTATCGGGGAATTCCTCGCGCACCACGATCGCCGCCCCGCCTCCCCCACCGCCCTTGCCGCCCCCGGGCTGTTGCAGGGCGCGCGAGGTCTCGGCAGCCAGGGCCAGGCTGGTCAATACGCCCAGCGGCTGGTTGGAATAGAAAAAGGGCAGGATATCGCTGGAGTTTGGGTCCGCAAGTGCCAGGGCGGCCAGGTCCACCACCGAGAGCGAGAACTCGCCCTGGACGGGCTGATCGCGCCAATCGGTCACGCGCAAGTCGAAGGTCACCTCGCCGCCGGGTTCACTGCGGGCCGGTGTGCTGGTCAACGTAACATTCAGGGTTTGGGCCTTGGGTTCAACAGGCAGGTTGACATACCCCTGGCGGAACTCCTCCCCGCCGATCAGGGTGGCGGCAACGTAGATATTGGGGGCGGAATCTTCCGTCAACGGCACAGGATAGGTAACCCCGGCGCCGCTGATCTGGATCACATCCGAGGCGCGGATCGTGCCAAGTTCGATGGTCACCAAGGCCAGTGTATCTGGACCAAGCGGGTTGGGGATGAAAACCTGGGCTGTTTCGCCGGCCTGGTACGAATCCTTGTCGCCTGACAGGCGCACCTGGCCTCCAAGCAGGTTGGGCCAGATCGCCTGCTGCGCCCCACCCACCCAGAGCATGACCTGGCTGCGCACGCCATCGCCCTGCACATCCAGCATATACGTGCCCGGCGATGTGGGTGTGAACGACAGCCGGGCCACCCCATCTGCCCCGGTGGCCAGGTCACTGGCGGCGATCGGGGTGTAGACCGGAACGAAACGGGTAACAGCCCAGGAATACTCGTAAGTCACTTCACGCTTCCAGGCCACTGCCAGGAACTGGGCTTCCAGGGTATGGGATGGCGAGGGATCCTTCTCCCAGTCGACCGTCAGTACTTCGAAGCCGAGTTCCATGCCCGCCTGCCCGATCCAGGCATCCGGGCGCAGGCCGATGTAATAATCCGCCGGGTGGCGGTAAACCTCCGCCCGCGCCGAGACCGGGAAACCGCTCTCATCCTGGGCGGTGGCTTCCAGGATGATGCGCTCAATATCCTCGATGGGTGGCAGGTCGGAGAAAGAAAGGTTCAAAATGCCATCTGCACCGGTGACGGCCTGGTCGGAATCGATCGTCTGGCAGCCGCGGCTGTCGAAATCATAGTAGATGTTCATCCAGCCGTAATCGTACATGCCGACCCGGTGGTTCGGCAGGCTGAAGTAAGCGGGACAGCGGTACAGCCGCCAGTCAATGGATACGCCCGCGGCGGGGGCATCGAAGTAATAACGGGCATCGATCTCCACCTGGAGACTGTCATCGGCGCGCAGGTTTTCGGGGGTCATGTTCACGCCCAGGTTGATCTCCGGTTTGCGGTAGTCGGCCACATCGAAGTAGCTGTAGAAATCCACATTCTTGCCGTCGATGCTGTAATAGCCCGGCTGGGCTTCCTCCGGCAGGGTGAATGAACCATCCGCCGTGCCATAGTTCGAGACCGGCAGGTCGAAACCCCAGTTCTGGCCGTAGCCATCCGAGATGTCGAAGGTCAGGCTCTCCACCCCGGCATCCGAATACCGACCATCGAACTTCTCGCGCACCACGGCCCGGAAGTAAACCGTTTGGCCAGGGCGGTAGATCGGGCGGTCCGTGTAGAAGTAGACCACTGGGCGGGGGGCCTGATGAGTGTACGAGAGATCGAAATCCCAGGGTTGGATCTCCCGGTTCCACCCCGTGATTGCCATGCCGAACCGGTCTTCACCCGGTTCGCCCAGCACGGCGTAATAGTAGGAAGAGTCTTTTTGGGGGTTGATGGCTGTTTCCCACAGGCCGTCTGCATCGGTCTGGCCGGATGCCAGTTGGCGGCCTTCCTGGTCGTAAAGGGCTACCGGGGCATTGGCGATCGGCTTGTTCGTGCGCAGATCCACCGCCCAGATGAGCGCATCGGTCATGCCAGCTTTCAGGGTCAGGTTGACGTTGCTGGCGACGATGAAATTCTTCTCGGGATCTGTCCAGGTGCTGCCGGACCAGCCTTGCAGGGTCAGGTGGTAGAGGCCGGGTTCGAGTGTACCAATGAACGGTGAAAGGCTGACGTTGACCACCTGGTTCTTGTTGCTCTCCAGGGCCAGTTCCTGGTTCCAGTTCAGGGGATCGCCCGGCATGAAATTCTGCCGCTCCTGGTAGTTCTCCGGCCGGTTGAGATCGATCAGTTTCTCCAGGGAGATGGCGCCCAGGGTGATATCGATGCCGGCTACATTTGTGGCTTGCACCTGGATCTCAGGATCATTCGCCCGGACGAACAGGGCATTCGATCCCATGTATGGCACGCTCAGGGAGGTTTTTGCCGGAGGGGTCAGGAACTCGAACTCGTATTTCTCCCCCAGGCGCATGCCCCAGCGGTCGCGCAAATCCGCGGAGATGGTCACTGTATAACGTTGGCCGGGATCGAAATACCCGTACAAGGAGAGCGAAGTTTTACTGGCATTTACGGACAGGCTGGGGAGCTGCGGCGAAATGCTGACATGGTTTTCCACATCCTCGACATCCAGCGGGGCGCTCAGGCTGATCTCGACACTGCCATATTCCTGTTTTACCTCTCCATTTGCCGGATTGGTGCCACTGACATAGAAATACGGATACGTGCGGAAGAAGGCCCATTCCCTGTCTTCCAACTGGGATCCGCCGCGCGCCTGGGCGGTATCCCGCACCACCAGCTCATAATCGGTATTCCGTTCCAATTGGATGGAGGGGGTGAAGGTCACCTCGTAGGCATCTTCACTCCATTCGAACGTGCCCGGCACCGCTACATTGGTATACACGTTGCGGAAGAGGAAATTGGATTCGACACTGTCCGGGTCCATGGGGGTGTTGAAGGTGATGACGAGCGAGGCATCCAATGCCAGCCCAACCGGGGCATCCGGCAAGATGCTCACCACGCGCGGCATGGCGGCAGTAAAGGACCACTGGGTCTGCGTATCGGTTGCCAGGGGACCGCCCATCGTGCTCTGCAGGGATGGACTGACCTGGGCGGTATAGGTCACGCCTCCGGCCAGGGGCGGATCCGGATAGAAGATGTAGGTGCTGGTGTTGATCCACTCGCCGCGTCCCGTGGCGGCCGGCCGCAGGCTGAAAGCGCCGGGTAGCTGGGCCGGGTCCGCGCCCAGGGCGACGACCGGCTGGTTGAAAGCGACCACGATCGCCGAGGCGGCCATCACATCACTCGTGCCGGGTTCAGGGAGCATCTCCAATACCTGCAGTGAATCGGCGCTGCGGAATGCCGCCGCCGCCGGTT
>JBFYSM010000139.1:0-5759 GCA_041301605.1 Chloroflexota bacterium
TTACGGTTCCTTTATGGAGGATGTATGCCATGCAGTGTCCACTGTGTAGATCTGTAAACCAGGAGGGGGCCAATTTCTGTTGGAATTGCGGCCAGCCTTTGCGGAGAGCAGCTGATTCGAAGATCATTCCCCAGCCATCTGGGATTGTCTGTCCTGCCTGTCGCCTGCAAAATCGATTGGGGGCGCGTTTTTGTGAGAACTGTGGAACGGCACTGGTAACGTATGTTCCACCTGCTTCCCCTCCACCAATACCGGTTCAAGCAAAACCGCGGCGAGGCTGCAAGACTGCGGCAATTGTGATTGGGATACTGGTTGGCGTATGCATCATTCTTGGAGGGGCGTGGGTTCTCTACATGATGTCAATCGGACAGTTGACCTTTCAACCCCTCCCCTCGCAAAGCAACGATCCTATCTTGCCTCAAGTTGTGTTCATAACGGCCACCCAGGATTTAACCATTCTTCCAACGGATCCAGCAGTAGTATCTCCTCCTGAAGCAAATGTAGCGCCTCCTACATATACACCCCCAGCTACTTACACGATAACACCAACCGCTACGCTCAAGCCTCCGGCTTTCATTACCAATCAATCGGCCTATTGCCGGAGTGGGCCAAGTATGGATTATGGTGTCATTACTTCCATGCAAAACGGGAACTCCGCATTGATTTTAGGCAAGAGTCCCCAAATCTATGGCTTATGGTGGCAGGTGAATTGGATGGGTGTGAAATGCTGGGTTTGGAGCGAGTTGGGTGCTGCGGAGGGGGATCTGGCGAGTGTGCCTGAAGTGTCACCTCCCCTTTTGCCTACCTTAACCTATACGCCCACCAGTGTACCGACTCTCACCCCCACACCCACACGGGATAGGTATCCCCTTGGACTCACAAACCAAACTGGCAAGGATCTTTGTCAACTCTACGTGAAACCCCAATCCAGTACATATTGGGGATCCAACTATCTTTATCCAGGCAGCCCTTACGGTGAACTATGGCCGAATGGAGGTTACATCATTCTCGATCTGCGCACCAGCGAAAGAGTTGATATCTATGTCCATGCCTGCGGTGCTTTCTCCACTTGGGATAGATATTACTATGGCATCGCGGTTCCGTTCCCCGATTTCCATCTGACTCCTCCTTAGCAGGTGCTTTCACTTCATTCTTTTTTTCAGCGCTTGCGTAAGAGAGAAAATCTCAGGTACTCGCAATAACCAAGTAATCGCAGCATATAGTATTCCCCCGATCAGCACACCTCCCAAGGCGGTCAGCGTGGTGCTGTGGGATTCCATCACCTGTAGCCAGAACCATAAACCGAGCGCCATCCCCAGCGTTCCCAGGCCGGCTTGGGCAAAACCTGTAGCAATATCTTTGTCCTGGAGATCATTCAACCGACGGCGCATCAGGATGAACAGGATGGTTGCTTCCAGCCCGGTTGCAATCGAGTTCGCCAGCGCCAGGCCGCCGTGCGGCATGAGGCCAATGCGCTCGAACAGGGCGGATAGTGTGAACGAAAGCAGGACATTCAGTCCCATTGCCAGCGCGCCAACCAGGACGGGGGTTTTCGTATCGTGCATGGCGTAGAATGCCCTGGCGAGCACTTCGTAAATGGAATGGAAGACCAGCCCGGACGCATACCAGAGCAAAGCCCAGGCCACCATTTGTGTAGAATTCTCATCAAACGCGCCGCGTTGGTAGATCATGGCCAGGATCGGCTGGCGCAGCAGGATCAGTCCAATCGAAGCCGGCATCGAAAGCAGGATGACGCCCCGCAGGCTGGCGGCCAGGGTGGAGCGGATATCATCGAATTTTCCTAATGCATACTGGGTGGACAGGGTTGGCATGGCGGCTGTGGCGACCGATTGGGCAATCGCCGCCTGCGCCATGAGCATGAAAGAAAATCCATACTGCACGGCGCTGACACTGCCCTCGGTCATCTGCGAAGCCAGCCAGGTGTTAACCCAGAAATTCAACTGAACGATGGCAACCCCGAACAGGCGCGGCCCCATCAGGCGCAGCACTTCGCCAACAGCGGCGTTCTTCCAGCCGAAAGTGAATGTGTATGTTCCCCTAAGTTTGATGAGGTTGGGGATCTGGATCAGCAGCGACAGGGCTGCCCCAACGATTACGCCCCAGGCCAGCCCGTAGATGCCCATGGATGGCGCCAGCACCAGGATGCCAAAGATCAATCCCAGGCGGTACATGGTGGCTGTCAATGCCGGGACAAAGAAGATCTGGTGCGAGTTCAGGATGGCAATGGCTAAGCCGCCCAGGCCAAACAGGATCACCGAAACCAGTTGCAGGCGCAGCAGTTCAACCGTAAGGGCAAAAATAGCCGGGTCCGCGGTGAGACCAGGCGCCAGTGCGTAGCGGACGATCGTCGGGGCGAAGACTGCCGCCAGCGCAGCCAGCAGGCTCACGGTCAGGATGAGCAGGTTCGCAACCGCCGAGGCCAGCCGCCAGGCACCCTTCTTGTCATCTTTTGCCAGGAAGGCCGTAAAAGTCGGGATGAATGCAGAACTCAACGCCCCGGCTGCCACCAGGTAGAACAGGGTCTCCGAGACGCGGTTGGCGGCATAGAAGGCATCCAGTTCATGTTGGGTGCCGAAGGTATTGGCGATCAGGATGCTCTGTGCCAGGCTGGCTATCTGGCCGATGACCAGGGCAACCATCACCGTCCCGGCGGCGCGGGCGACCTGGCGTTTGGCTTGTGAGGGGCTGTCTTCCATCGGGCTGGATTATACTCCGGGATGGGAACAGCCTGCCCAAACGGCAGGCTGTTCAGTTATTTGTGCCGAGGATCAATTTATTGGCAGAACCAGGTCCATTCATCCCCGCCGCTGAACGTTTTGCTCCCGGAGAGCGTAGCGCCGCCGCAGCCATAAGCCGTGTACGAGTAAGTCCCCGGCAGGATGTTGATCGTCGTGTTCCCGGGTGAAATACTGAACGTATAGGAACAGGGGCCTTTCAAGTAGAGCGTGACCTGGCCTCCCGTATCGTTCTTGATCAGGATGGAGATCGTTTCGCCAGCGCATGGGGTTGGGGTTGGCGGAACGGCTGGTTTGAGTGTGGGTGTTGGGGGAATGGCGGCAATATCCAGCAGATTGCAGGGCAGATTGAAGGTGATAAAGTCGGCATTGATCCAGCCTTGCTTCCCATCCGACATAATGATCACCAGCCAGGAGCAATCAGATGTTCGGCCAATGAGGGTTAATTCCATATTGACTGTTGCAGTGGAAAGCCAGGCATAGTTCGTGCCCGGCCCGGAGCGGATGGCGGTTTCTGTATTGACCACTGCAACCGGGCTGGGGGTGGAAGTTGGTGTGTTGGTGGGAATGGCTGCCGGGTTTATGTTGTAGAGATATTGGATCGTCTGCGAGCCATAGGTATCCCAACCATCGAAAATCTCATCCTCGATTGTGAACCCGATGACAATTTCGTGATCTTCGCCGATCTTCCACCCGCTGAGCATCACTCCCATGGAAATGCAGGGGTAGAAGACCAATGGATCTTCTGGATCCTGGATGGAACTGTATTCGATCCCGGCCATGTCCAGGTAGGATGTCCCGTCGATTTCGAAGATGAAGGATATGTGCTCCACGTTATCCTGGAGGGTTTCATCATCCAGCGTGCACCAGCGGGTATTCATGCGGATGGTAGAGGTGAATGGGATATCCACCTGGTATAAGATGCCAGTCTCCATATCTTCCCCAATGAAGTCCCCAACCCAGGTGGAAGTATCCTGGCAATCTTCCCAGATCGCGCAGGCTTCGATATCCAACGGTGGAAGGGGAGCATTCGTTGGTTGGGGTGTGTTGGTTGGAAGGGGCGGTTTGGTTTTGGTGGGAGTTGCAAGGATCTGTTCGCTGGATCCGCACCCGAAGAGCAGGAATCCTGCAAGGCAAAAGGTGATGATTCGTTTGATTTTCATGGTGGTGTTCTCCATGCAAGAGTATAGCACTCTGTAAGAGGAATGCAAGTGAAAATGTGAATTTTCCATCATGTCGAGCAATTGGATCATTTTCTTCGATAATTGGAACCTTTGTGCTACAATCTGGGCACCTGAATGATCCATTGCGATGAGGACCCGAATGAAACAGTTCCCCTTGATTTTCCTGCTTTTGTTTACGCTTGTTTCCTGTAACCTGCCCCAGCCTGAGCCGCCGGTCACGGGCACCGAAACCCCACCGATGCCGGGGACCGTAACGCCATCCCTGGATTGGATCCAGGTTTATTTCACCGATCCCAGTGCGCCGCATGCCGGGGATTACATCGGCGGCCCGGATGAAGAGCTGGCGGCAGCCATCGAAGCGGCGCGCCTGACTGCCGATGTGGCGATCTACAACCTGAACCTGTGGAGCATCCGCAACGCCTTGCTGGATGCCTGGCAGCGCGGCGTACAGGTGCGCGTGGTGGTGGAAAGCGACAACCTGGATGGGGATGAGATCCAGGATTTGGTCGCGGCCGGCATCCCGGTGCTTGGCGACCGGCGTGAAGGTTTGATGCATAATAAGTTCGTGATCATTGACCGCCAGGAGGTCTGGACCGGTTCGCTGAATTTCACCGTCTCGGGCGGGTATTACGACAACAATAACCTGATCCGCATCCGGTCGACCCAAGTGGCTGAAACATACATGCACGAGTTCGATGAAATGTTCAAGGATGACCGTTTTGGGCCGGATTCGATTGCAGATACCGTTCATCCTTTCCTGACGATTGACGGTGTGGATATCGAATTCTATTTCTCACCGGATGACGGCGTGGCAGCCAGGCTGGTCGAATTGATCTTGGAGGCGCAGGAGAGTATCTACTTCATGGCGTTTTCATTCACGGCAGATGATATCGGCGCGGCGATCGTGGATGCTGCTTTGACACGAGAGGTGACGGTGGCTGGTGTGATGGAGGTGGAACAAGTCAACACCAACCAGGGCACGGAATATGATTACTTCCAACAATCTGGCCTGGATGTTCTTTTGGATGGCAACGAAGGCCAGATGCACCACAAGGTCATCATCGTTGACAGGAGCATTGTCATTACCGGCTCGTACAACTTCAGCGCCAGCGCGGAGACGAGGAATGATGAAAACCTGGTCATCATTCATAACCCGGTGATCGCCGGTTATTACCTGGATGAGTTCCAGCGTGTCTACGAACAGGCGCAGCCATAAATCAGTTTCTATTTCCTATGCAGCGAAGCGACGATTTTGCTGCAGTTGAATACAGATGGGCTCAGCTTTTTTGATAAACCCGGCTCACTGCGCCCAGAGGTCTTGTAACCTGTTTGAATTGACGATATGATACGGGTGAGTTTCATGTGAATTGACGATTGTTGGTTGAGTAGGGCGGTGCTCTTTCGCCCGTATCGAAACCAACACTCCCGGGTCTCGATATGCTGGACACTTGCCCTGCGTGCAAGTGCAGGGAAAGCACCAGCTACTCGACCCTCGCTGATCGTTTCGAACGAAATGACCCGCACCCAAAAGAGTAACTTCTCAATAAATAGGGGAAGATGGGGTGTGTGTGGGCAGCGAAGCCGCCCACACACACACCGCCCCCCAAGTTATTGAGATGGTACCATAAGAGAATATAAGCACTAGGATTTCTGGAGGCACCATGATTGATACCCGGGGAAAATTCTTTCTTGGTCGTGTGTATGACCCGGCGCAAAAGCAGTTGGCCGATAAGCCGTTGCTGTACGATCCGGCTGACCTGACCACCCACGCCGTGGTGACCGGCATGACCGGTTCCGGCAAGACTGGCCTGTGCATCAC
>JBFYSM010000171.1:0-3235 GCA_041301605.1 Chloroflexota bacterium
TACGCGCAGCAATTGCTTGGTTATGCGCAACAGATCACCGCCATCGACGCTGCCCTGGAAACGCTGGAGTGGAACGGAGCCTGGAACCAGGCGGACGGGTGTTCTTTATCGACTCCAGGTACGAATCAACTTTGGTGGCCGCATAAGCTACGGGTTCTTTGGGAATCGCCGGAAGCGGGAGGAAATTGGGGGTATGGGGCGGGCTTCGCCCGCCCCATACCCCCATATCTTTCCATCCATCACGGCAACTCCCAGAGAGCCACGAAGGTAATGTGTATGTGCCAAGGGTTACATCCACGACTTGGACGGTAAAGATGAGCAGGGGCAGGATCACCCACGTATAAAGATCAACATCGAGATCGCTCATGGCATTCTCTTAATCCAATACCCCTTCGTTGACATATCTCGTCAATTCGCCAACACTCAGATCATTAATGCCCAACTTATCCAGCGTGCGGCCACGCCTCCAGTAATCGGTTCGGTGAACGATGCAAGCCAGACGGATGATGGCATCCATACCTCGCACAGAGACACCGTATCTTTCCCCGAGTGAAGCCATGGGTACCAGGCTCATGGGAATATCCTCGAAGATGTAACGGTGATTCAAAGTCGGTGGGGCTTTGATACCGTAGTAGCCAGGCTGGTTATGAATGGCCTCGTGCAAATCCTCCCCAACCGTATCATAAGCCAGTTTCAGCCATTCCAGCGCAGTGCGGGCGCGAATCCCCAATGAAGAGGCAATCGTAACACGCTCCCGGTCGAGAACTTCCAAGACACGCGCCACCGCAGGTGTAACGCCGTCGATGTAGAACTGGTAATCGCCGTGTGTGGCTTCGATCCAGCCGGCGTTCAGCAAAGTGAGTGCCGGGTGGAATATCGCCCCCATGTTGTTCAATCCTGTCTGCAAAACATTGACACCATCGATGAACTGCGGGTAGGCGGGTGCTATGGCATCCAGCACTTGTTGGGTACGTGTTGCCGGCAGGGCAGCCAGCGGTACAGCTTCCTTGATACGGAAGATGCGCGCCTGCGCCGGGCCATCGGAGCGGCTGGCGTAGATGAAAGTCTCCGCCTCCGCCACCGTCACATCCGCCTTGCAGCCGTTGTCGCCAATAACCTTGGTGAACTCGATCGCTCCGCAGGTACGACCAGGGTGCAGGATGACAATCTGCCCCTTCTTGAGATGCGGCGCAACCAACCGGGCAATGTCGGCGTGTGCGGAGGAAGGAACAACTACCATGATGATCGCGGCATCCTTCAAGGCTTCTCCCATATCAGAAGTTACTTTGGCAAGTTTTGCAAAACCGTGCGGCCCGCCTTCTTCACTTTCCAGTTCAATGCCGCCGCGCTTGCGAAGAACCATGACATGGTCTGCGGTCCGATTGAATAGGGTGACCCTGAAGCCCATCAAGGCCAGGTGCGCAGCCATAGCCTTTCCGCCATGCCCAGCGCCGATAACCGTGTATTTGGTGGTTTTCATCGTTCTACCTCCTTCGGTAATAATCCGAGACGTTTTGTTTCGGGAAGAAAATGGCCGGCCTCATCGACCGAGACGCTTGCGCCATCGATGATGCGAGTGGAATCCAAGCCTCGGGCGAAAGGATTATTCCGCAAGTGCGGCGCATCCAGGATGCCGATGCGTACGGCTTGGGCCAGCGTTGGCGCATCCACCCAGGGATCCTCCACGCCCGGAGCGGCTAGAGCGCGAAGCGCATCCAGCGTAATCCTGGCCTCGGCCACCAGTTCCTCCCTGCGCTCCTGGATGGCCGGGTCATGGGTCATATCTGGGGCGCCGTGCAAGGCATTCTCGATGGCGCGGCGGGCTATTTTGCTGGCCTCGATAACATCCTCCGCAGTGGCAGCGTGATGCGCTTCCGTATGTCCAACAACATGATAGATGTGTGGTTTGAGCGCCATCTGCAGGTAGGTGCTGGCAGCCAGGTGTCCGCGCGCCGCGTCCTGATCGAGGGGATGTGAGAGCAGCCCAATGCGGGTCTGCCTCCAGATACGGAAATCCGGCCCCGACAAAGGCTCGATCAAATCCAGGGTTGAAAGCATTTTTGTCAGGTCCATTGCATCCGACAAGCCGGGTGGACTGTTGAACATCATCTGGGCGATGTAATCTTTTACGCCAAATTTCATGGCGTTATAAGCCGCCAGGAAAGCCGAAACCACAAAGATAACATCCGAAGCATCGCGCATCCCCCAATGATGCGGCTCGTTCAACTCGACCGGGATGCCGCGCTCCCCATACCAGGCCATCACCTGCTGGTGTTGACGGATGGAATCCTCCAGATTCCAGGGGCCGCGTCCATCCATTTGGTTGAACCAGAAAAGTGGAATGGCACACCAGGAAATGTTGATCGTTTCCACATACATCTCAGCCAGCCGGATGAATTCATCTGTGCCCGAGTATGTTCGCATAAGCGGATAATTCCCGCAACGGCTGGCTGCATACAAAGTTCGATAATCTTCGGCTGACCGCACTGGCACGCCACCTGCTCCTTTACGGCGTGGCTCCTGTCGCTCGGGATGGAAGAAATTTTCCTGCGCATCCTGATCAATGCCCAAGGAGATAACATCCAGTACCTGCGCTTCGCTGATCTCGGCAATCCCTTCGATTGTGTCTTGCATGGTAGGGAGGCCGAAATGGTGACGGATGAGAGGAAAGGGTGATTTCCAGAGGATTCGTTCAATGGTTGTTTGGGGAAAATCCCCCTCTCCCTGATGATCTACTTTTACCCCCTTCAAGTAAGCCAACACTGCCTCGGCTGGCTCGTTCCCATCAAAGATCTGTTCAAAGAAACCCAATGCCCGTACTCGTTCAGCTACGGGAGGCGTACCGCCAAATGCAAAACGCACCCCAGTAGAGCGCAACTCATCCGCGGCTTCGGCGAATTCCCCCAGCAAACGCTCGCCGGTTTCGGGGGTCAGGCGATAAGAAACACCAACCAAATCGGCCTTCTCGCGGCGTGCAGTGATCAGCACTTCCTCAATCGGCATCGCAGGGCCCAGGAAAACTGTTCGCCAGCCTGCGGATTCAGCCAGGCGTAGAAAGTTCATGATGCCAGCGACATGAACACACTCGCCCAGGGCAGCAGCCACCACTGTCTTCCGGGGTTTCTGCCTCATGTGACTAACTCCTTATAGGGGGTGATTCGCATCTCACCATCGTTTGATATCAAACTCGTATCATCTCAATAACTTGGGGGGCGGGGGGGGGGGGGGGGGGGGG
>JBFYSM010000193.1:0-3942 GCA_041301605.1 Chloroflexota bacterium
CACAGGTGGTGGTGCCCCATCAGGCGGATGCGCTGCCCGATATCCTGGGGGATGATCTGGCTCAACTGCTGTTCATCCCAGGGGAGTTCATGAGCCTGTTCCAGGTTGGGGCGCTCGGGAGCCGGTTCGACATTTTTCAGTGGTTCAGCCATCATCTGGAAAAGGGGCTCCAGGTCGCCGAAGCGTTCCATGCGGAAGGCTTCCGCCAGGCAGACCTCGGTATCCCAGCCGGCCTCGGCTGCCAGGGCTTTGGCCTGTTCCTGGATGAACATCGCCACCAGCGGACGCAGGTTGCCTTCCATCGAGTCTTCCAGCCAGGGGACGCGTTTTCCCCAGGTCTGCAATTGAAGCCGGTACTGGTGGATGGTATTGCGCATCATTTCCCGGTGGGCGCACAAAGCTGAGATCTTGCGCTCGATCGTCCCGGCAACTTCCTCGTAATAGGTGACCCTGGGCAACTGGCGGGCAAAGTACCAGCGTTCGCAGACGGAAAATGGTTCCAAACCCTCCTTGAAGTGTTCGGGATAATGCTTGTCGAAGCACGCGACCCAGAAGGCTTCATCCACCGCCTGCGCCACACGCACATGGTCCTGGTTATTCTCATAGAGGCCGAACGGATCGAATGTGAAAACAGCGTAGGGCTTGTACTTGCGGAACAGGTGGACGATGCGCTCGCGCAATTTCCCAAGCGGGATGTCCGCCAGCATATCCGTCTCGAAGCCCAGTTCCACCACTTCCCGGACCCCCAGGATGCGGGCTGCTTCGTGGAGTTCCCGGGTATTCCTTTGGATGGTTTCTTCGATTGTCAGGCCAACTGAATCTTTGCGATCATCCGTGACGCGGACGATGATCACATTCCATCCCTGGGCGGCGAATTTGGCCAGCGTTGCGCCGCAGAAGGCTGCGGCATCGTCGGCGTGCGGGCTGATCACCATGGCAGTATACATGCTTGTCACCTCACTTGTTTTGGGCTTTCCAGGCTTCTGCTGCTGCCTTCAATTCTACCGCGTTCTCCTGGATCTTCTTGATCGCTGCGACGGAATCATCCACGCCTTCCCTTCCGGAACGGAATATGGATTCATCCAACCAGACGGCTTCATGTTCGCAGGCGCGCTCGGCAACCGGCAGGTGCATCTTGTCGAACTCGAAATATTCCGGGAAGGCATTCGGCACGGCCAGCTTCGACTTCTGCGGCTGGAAGAGGGTGTAGTGATGCATGGCTTCGTAGCCCATCCAGCAATCCACGCCTTCGGCATCCAGGGCGGCACACAGGACATCATGTTCCACGCCAAACACATTGGGATCAACGGAGAAGATATAACGATAAAAAGAACGGGTCGTGTGGCGCGGGTCGCGCTTGAGCACCCGCACGCCCTTGATCTCACTCAGGGATTCATCCATATAGGCGGCCATCTCCTCGCGCTGCCTGGCCTGGGCCGGGAAGCGTTCGATGCCCGCCAAGGCCAGCGCGGCGGCGATCTCGCTCAGGCGGTAGTTGCTGCCAACCTGGAAATCCATGCTGCCATCCTCCGCTCCGCCACCCAGGGCATGCGGACGACCACAATCGATGATGCTGGCGGCTTTGGATGCCAGTTCGGGTGTCCGGCAGAGCAGGATACCACCCTCGCCGGTGGTCAGCGTTTTGGAGGATTGCAGAGAGAACGAGCCGAAGTGACCGATCGTCCCAGCGCCCTTGCCATTCCATTTCGCACCATGGGCGTGGGCGCAATCTTCGATGACGACCAGGTTATATTTCTCAGCCAGCGCCATGATCGCATCCATATCAGCCATTTGATGACCGAGATGGACCGGGATGATAGCTTTCGTTCTTGTGGTAATGACTTTTGCGGCAGCTTTGGTGTCAAGACAGTAGGTGTTCGGATCGACATCCACGATGACCGGGATGGCACCTGCCGCCATGGGTGCTGCAGCGGTAGCCTGGAAGGTGTAGGCCGGGACGATGACCTCGTCACCCCAGCCGATGCCAGCGGCGCGCAGGGCAACTTCCATCGTCACGGTCCCATTTGCCATTGGGACGGCGTATCCGCCGCCCTGCATTTCGGCAAATTTCTTTGCCAGTTCAGCCGTCCTGGGGCCGGGATAGGGATAACCGCCCCAGCGCCCGGATTTGATCACCTCGGTTACGGCATCGAGTTCGCGCTGATCCCAGAGCGGCCATTGCGGGTAGGGTTCAGTGCGGGTCTTTGGGCCACCGAGGATAGCGAGTTTTGACATAAATACCTCCAAATCCAGGATTATGATACAAAGAACTGCGGAAGATATTGCTTGTTCGCTTCGATCAATTCTCCCAACATCCGATCGGCCTGCTCCACGCTCAGCCGGGAGGAAAGGGGGTCGTTGAGCAGGATTTGCAAGGCCATCTCCCGGTCACCGGTCAGGGCCGCCTCGACGGTCATTTCCTGGTTGCGGATGTGGCGTTCCAGGATGGTCTGCACGCCAGGAGGAAAGTCCCCAAAAGAAATCGCGTGGGCACCAGTATGATCGATCAACCCGTAGGTTTCGACCACAGCGTCATAGGGGAGGTTGCCGATCTGCCCTTCGTTCGGCAGATTGAGAATTCCATGATAACTCCCGCCTGCCAGGAGCGCAGTCATGATCTCGGCGGCGGCCTCGCCGGAACGCTCCTGCATGAACGGATCCAGCGGAGTATCACCATTGATGGTAGATTCGATCATCATTTTGGCGAACAGCTCCAACCCCTGGCGGTCTTCGATGCTGGTGAGACGGAAACCGTAATCTGCACCCCAATTGGTGGCCTCGGTGATGAATTGAGGGAAAAATTCAGCCACGTGCCGGTCACCTGCAACCGGCAGGGCGCCAAAGAGCTGGAGCAAGCGTGCTTTGACCTTGCACTTGTCCACGAAAACCGAAGGATCATCCGGGTCGGCGTCGATTTCCCCGGAGAGAATCTTTGCTGCGATTACAGGCATCTCTCCCCAAACATCCCGCCCGGCGACATTCAAGCCAGTCAGCCAGATCAGGTGATTGATGCCAGCGACCTGCGGCTGGACCTGCCCGATGTCGACGCCGAAGATGTTCGCCAATTTTTCGCGCACGCCATGCCATTCGTGGCACAGGCCGATGGTTTTGTGTTCCACCGAGCGCATCAAATCCACCACACGAGTCAATGTGGACATGGGGTTGGTGTAATTCAGGAAGTACGCTTCCGGGCAGATTTCATCCACTTTCCGGGCGATATCGGCCACCACCGGGATGTTGCGTAGCGCACGTGACAATCCGCCCGGTCCGGTCGTATCGCCAACCGATTGCCGGATGCCATATCTGGCCGGTATTTCCAGGTCCGGGCGCATGGATTCCAACCTGCCGGTGGTGATGGTCAGGATGACGAAATCGGCCCCATCGAGAGCCTGTTCAAGGCTGGTGGTCTGCTCGAGTTGGAAGTCCAGGTCGAAATCCGCCAGCATTTCCTGCCCCAGGCGATACACCAGATCCATACGATCGGGAGCGATATCTTCCAGGACGATCTTGCTGCCGGCCAGTTCAGGCGCGGTGAATATGTCACGAAGGAAGGTCGGCCCCCAGGTATAGGAACCTCCGCCGATGATCGCGATCCGGGTCATAGCAGGCTTTCCATTGCTTCCATAACAGCCGTACCAATCTCCTTGCCGACCGACATGGTTTCTTCGTAGTGTTTGCCCGGTTTGAACGGATTGAGCGGGTAACGGAAATCTTCCTTCGGCAGGATATAACCGAGTTCATCGTTCGCCAGGCTGATTATACCTGCGGTATCCGCACCAGCCGTTCGCATCATATCCTTGAGTTTCATTCCCAACTTGGGCAGCAATTCGCCAGGGATGGCAGCCAGCCATAACGGGCCAATTTTCAGCAGGTTCATTTCAGTGAGGATGCGCCCCTGCTGATCGCGAACATCAGGGAACAACTTGCGGCGGATGGCGATTT
>JBFYSM010000197.1:0-5419 GCA_041301605.1 Chloroflexota bacterium
ACCTAATTCAATATGTCTATTGCCGCATTTTCTGCAAATATGACCGTGATTGTGACCGAATCTATCTGTTTCATCAAAAACGCCTATGAAAAAGAATCCCAGAACAAGAAAGCCGAAACAAATCAATCCGTGAAGTGGGTTACTATTACTGCGCCCAAAAATAATGGCAATTATTGAAATTATTAAGAAGACGGTTGGCATTTTTAGATTCAAACGCTTTGCAATGCTAAATGATCCACATCTCTCGCAGTACAAATATATTGTGTATATATCATCATCCCTGTCCACTGTGTGTTCCATCTTGACAGTACTCATCTCTCATACCCTTTATGTTTATTATTCTGCCGCCCAACGGCTGGCGTTAGCCGCTTGGGGTGGGAGCGTGGACTCGCCGCCGAAACGGGAAAAACTTCCAGCCAGAAAAATGCTCAAATAACGCGGCACGTACCCCAGGTCGGCTGCACGCTGTGTTGGGCAGCCTGATGATGGATAATCACAAATCCTTCAAAAATCCTTTACTGCCTTCCACTCACTCTGTCGATGAAGTTCAACAGAATTATGTTGACTAGGTCAATCTGTTGCATAATGGAGATATGATCCGCGTTCAGAACCACTGCCAATTCTGCCCCATTTACCATCCGATACATTTCTAGTGACTGTTCTGGAGGACAGAATACATCCCTATCACCACACCAGAAAAGGGTCGGATCAGTTATTTTCGCAAAATCATTCCTGGTCAACTCAACTGGCGACCACCAGCGCTCGGATGATTGCATTAGCAGCGTTTTCCAGTATTCTGGTTCATGGTACTTGCCGTGTTTTTCCTGCAAGTCCTGAATAACTCCCGGATTATGCTGGGCAACCCGTTCAAAATCTACACTCCCAGGTCCTTCGAAACCCAGCATACCATGCATTACGCCCTGCCATTCCGGCGCTATGGAATTAAATATCCCGCCAAGCATATACCCTCTCACCAGTCCAGGATAGTTGATCGCCATATGTTTTGCGATCTGACCTCCATCACTGTATCCCACAACAAATGGTTTTTCGAGTTTCAATACCTGGATGAGCTGGAAAATATCCTCCGCCATCAATTGAAAGGTTACTGGTTCTTCTGACGGGTCGGTTCTTCCATGCCCGCGGCTGTCTGGCGTAATCACTCGATAATGTTTGGATAAAGCAGGCACAACCATTGCCCACATTCGGCACGTTTCAAGACCCCCATGTAGCAGAATGACAGGTATCCCTTCCCCATAGGATTCATAATACATACGTATGCCATTCACATGAACGTAAGTTCCTTGTTCGCTTGTCGATGAAGATTGATTCATTTAGGTACCTCCTTTTTTGTATCTTATTCAAACAACTACATCCACACTTTCTCTAGCTGCCCAACTATTGTGTCACCCGCCGTTTGGCGGGGTAACGGCTTATGGGCGGTCTGGGGGCCGTCTAAGATCCTAATTTGAATTGGGCATTTAGGCTGTAATGGGTTAAAATTCAGTGAGTGCCTGCACTCATTTTATCAGAAATCGGAGAAACTGCAATGCCCGAAGGACCCACATCCCCCCCACAAGGGAAAAAACTGCTGGATGTTGTGCGCGATGCCCTGCGCACCAAGCACTACTCCTACCGCACCGAACAAACCTACCTGGATTGGATCAAACGTTACATCCTCTTCCACCAAAAGCGCCACCCCAAGGAGATGGGCGCAGCGGAGATCCAGGCTTTCATCACCCATCTCGCGGTCGAACGCAATGTCGCTGCCTCCACGCAGAACCAGGCCCTCAGCGCCATCCTCTTCCTGTATCGTACCGTCCTGCAAAAGGAGATCATCCTGCCCCCCGAACTGGTGCGCACCTCCCGCCCGAAGGTGCTGCCCACGGTGTTGACCCATGCCGAGGCCCTGGCTGTCATCGGCAAAATGCGCGGCACCTCGCGCCTGATGGCCAGGCTCCTGTATGGCAGCGGCCTGCGCCTGATGGAATGCCTGCGCCTGCGGGTCAAAGACCTCGATTTTGGCAATCACCAGATCATCGTGCGGGCCGGGAAAGGTGAAGATGACCGTTTCACCATCCTGCCCGATTCCATCGTGGCAGAACTGCAAACCCACTTGCAGGATGTCCAGGCTTTGCATGAAAAAGACTTGCGGGATGGCTATGGGGAAACCCTCCTGCCCTACGCATTGAACGTCAAATATCCCAACGCCGGTCGGGAATGGGCCTGGCAGTTCGTTTTCCCCGCCTCGCAGCGTTCGCTGGACCCGCTCTCCGGCGTGACCCGGCGCCACCACCTGGACGAAAGCGTGCTGCAGAAGGCCATCCGTCAGGCGGCCAACCTTGCCAGGATAGACAAGCCTGTTTCCCCGCATACCTTCCGCCACAGCTTCGCCACCCAGCTATTGCAGAACGGCTACGATATACGAACAGTGCAGGAGCTGCTTGGGCATAAAGATGTCAAGACCACCATGATCTACACCCATGTCCTCCAACGCGGCGCCGGCGCTGTCAAAAGCCCGCTGGATGCCTGACCTGTCCCGGCCTGCAAGCCGGGATTTCCTTCAATATGCTTTCTCGTCCATCCCCGCTCTTGCTTTCAATCCGCTGATCTCTTCAACTTCATCGTGAAGGTGCTGCCCTGGCCGGGCTGGCTCTCCACCTCCAGCACGCCGTGGTGCTGCAATATCACCTGGCGGGTGATGGCCAGCCCCAGCCCCAGGCCGCCGAACAGGTCCTCGCCGGAGGTCTCCAGGTGGTAGAAACGGTCGAAGATGCGGGCGCGCACCTCGGGGGTCATGCCGATGCCGTTGTCTTCCACCGCGATCGAAACATCCTCCCCTTCGGCCATCAGGCGCACGTTCACCGGCCCGCCCTTGGGGCTGAACTTGATGGCGTTATCCACCAGGCAGGTCAGGGCGCGCTCCAGCGACTTGGCGTCCCCCAGGACGCGCGTCTGGCGGGGTATGGTATGCAGGCGCAGGTCGATGCGTTGCAGGATGGCCTTGTCCTTGTATTTCCCGACCACCGCCTCGGCGATCCTGGCCAGGTCCACCGGCTGGAACTCGGGCAGCACCAGGTCCAGCTCCTGCAGGAACAGGATGTCGTTCACCAGGGTCACGATCTGCTGCACATTGCGCGCCACCCGCTCCAGTGCGCCGGGCAGCTGTCCGGCGGGGATGGCGCCATTCTGGATCACCTGCAGGAATCCGCTGGCGGCCATCAGCGGCGTGCGCAGTTCGTGCGCCACGTTGGTCAGGAACTCGCGCCGGGCCAGTTCCTGCTCGGCCAGTTTCTGGTAGGCCTGGGCCAGTTCGCGGGCCCGGATGCGCAGGTCTTCGATCGCCATCTCGTCGTTCTCGCGCAGGCGGCGGCTGATCTCGCGCACCATCGCCATCGCCACGCTGCTGGAATGCTTGAGCACCCTTTCGAAAGCCGGACGGTCGATCTCCAGTACGATCAGCGGCGAGATGGCCTTGACGGTGGCTGCGCGCGGGGCGTCGTGGATCAGGGCCATTTCACCAAAGAAATCGCCCGGCTCCAGCACCTTCAGCAGGCGGTCCTCGATGTTATTGATGTTCTTGGTGACTTCCACTTCCCCTTGCAGGATGACATAGAACGTATCCTCGATGGCGTTCTCCACGCACAGCACAGTACCGGGCGGGTAATTCTTCAACCGGGCGTTGGAGATGAGTTCCTCCACCTCGCCCGGTGTGATGCCGGGGAAAGCCAGGGGCAGGACCCTGCCAGGGGATCGACGGGTGGTCATGGTATCTTGACTCCAGTGTCCGGCTGCCGGTTCCCTCCAGACCTTCAGCCGGCTCCTCCTGGATCTACTCCGCCGGTGGTTCTTCCGGGGTCTCTTCCGCCTTCTTCCGGCCCGCGATCGTGAAGAACCCGATCACAAGCGCTAGGATGGCAAGGAAGAACAGGCCTCCACCGCCGCAGGTGCTGATCCAGTTCACGGTCAGGTAATCCACAGCTCCCGACGGGGCGAGGCCGCGGAAGAGGATGAGCCGCAGGATGAGTTGCAGGCCGAGCAGTGCGAACCCGGCAATCGCCAGGATGCCCGGCAGGACCTTCTTGCGGGTGATGGCCAGTATGCCTGCCACCACGCCCACCAGGAACAGGATGCATGAAACGACATCCATGATGGTCTGCAAGGTTTGAAGGAAGCCGATATTTTGCATGGGGTTACTCCTTTCGGATTTCCGTGGTTCAAGGCGGTTGGGGTGTAGGGAGGGCTTTGCCCGCCCGCTACACCCCCGAACCCTGTTATTCAGGTATGCCAAACATGAAATCGAGCCAATCCAGGATGAGCTGTCCGATTTCCGGCGGGTTGTTGGGGGCTTTCAGGAGCAGGGTGCCGTGCAATTCTCCCGGGAAAATGACATGCCGGTACGGGTCTTCCGTAACCGATTTGCAGGAATCTGCGCTGGGAACATCCTGCTCGGATGCAACGCAAAATATGGGCGCCGTGGCGCTTTCCGGTTCGGGGATGGTGATCCATTCCTGCTCCGCAAGACCGGTAACGGCATCCTGGTAGGGGATCTGCAGGTATCCGCCCGGCGAGATCGAGAACGTACCCAGGCAGGCGGCATCGACGCAGGCATCCACCACCCCGTCCGCGCCGATGCTGGAGCCCAATCCCGCCACGCGGGCCGGGTCCACGCCAACCATTTCCCTGGCAGTCTGGTAGGCCGCCCTGGCATCCATCACCCAGCCAGCCGCCAGTTCGGCGAAGGAAACGCCCGGGAAGGGCTGGCTCTCGCCGAAATCGCGGAAGTCGAAGGTGAAGACGGCAAACGATAAGCCCAGCGGCATGGACGGGTACACAGCTTCCTGCCCCGGCGGGATGGGGTTCTCATCCAGGCGATTCTGCAGCCATTGCACCATGCCGACATCCGTCCAGTCCCGCTGGTCACCGCCTGCCCAGTGCATCAGGATGATTACGGGGGCATTGGGGATGATGGCCGGGTAATAATAGCCCACCAGGACTGCGCCATCCTCGGCCTCGAATTCGATCCGCTGGCCGGTGGCCGGCTGAAATTCGAAAGTTGTTTCAGTGGGAGGTTCCGTCGGCTGTTCGGTGGGGGGGGGCGGTTCGGTTGTTTCCAGCGGCTGCTCCTGGTTTTCGGTGATCGCCGCTGCGGGCGTTTCCGCGGCTGGCTGGGCCGGTTTGCATGCGGTAACGGTCAGGATAAGCAGGATAAGGAGGGTCAGTCTTGTTTTCATCGCGTTCTCCTCTGTACAGGATTTCTACTGCTTGTAGCCGATCTTGCGCAGGAAGCTCTTGCGCCAGGCGATATCCTCCTCGCCTTCGATGCCCTGGGGAGCGGAGCCATCGATGACACCCAGGATGCCGCGCCCCTGTTCGCTTTCGGCCACGATCACCTGGGTCGGGTTGGCAGTGGCGCAAAAGA
>JBFYSM010000196.1:0-3605 GCA_041301605.1 Chloroflexota bacterium
CTTTTATGAATGCAAACGCCTTCCGCCATTTCTATGGCTACCACTTCGCCGAAAACCGGGCGATGTGGGATAACTGCATCATGCCATTATCCTGGGAGCAGTTCACGCAGGATGTGCGCTACTCGCATGGTTCTATCCGGGAACAAGTCATTCATCTCATGAGTGTGGATGATGTATGGTTCAACGAACTGCAGGGCGTCGCGCCATCCGAACTGCTTCCCCCCGCGAATTTCGATGACCGGGAAGTCATCCGCGCCCATTGGGATACCATCGAACAACGCATGCAAGCGTATCTGGCGGGATTACGGGATGACATGTTATCCAGTAGACTGATCAAAGAGCCAGAGGAGGACAAAGACCTCATGACATGGCAAGTGCTCCTCCATGTGGTGAACCATGGCACCGATCACCGCGCCCAAATCCTGCGCGTGCTGAACGATCTGGGAGTCAGGACGACCTCCCAGGATTACATTTTCTACGTCTATGAACACTTGTAGATGTTTTTCATGTATGTGACTAAAATGTCGGTCGTCTTCAGGTGGGATGGTTTTGTCTGTCACGGCGAAGGTCAATGCGTTGCGGGAGTTGCAGGTCAAGAGCGGGGCACCTAAAGGTGTGCTTCGCGAAGGAGTTGTCCCCCTTCGCTGGGCTTCGGGGATGCTGCGAAATCCGCGCTGACATCGTCCCCGAAGGGGATGCCGTCAATTTTGGATAGGGTGTTCAAACTATGATTATTGTGTCGTTGCGAGGAGCGCCTTTTGCGACGAAGCAATCTCCCAATAAACAAGAGGGTTGCTTCGCAGCCTGCGCTCGCACACCTGCTCTGGCGGGCGGTGCCAGGGACAACATGTTGGCAAAGGTCAACGCGCTGCGACCGAAGGAAGTCCCGCTGCTCTTGGCGGGGCGGGAGTGGTGGTTGAGACGCAAGCAGTCGAAACCACAGTCCGCGGGCGGGAACGCTTCGCAGGTTGCGCCTGATATCGATCATCATGTCAAGCAGGACGATTTTGCCTGTCGGGACGAAGGTCGGGCGGTAAAATTATTAGGGTCTACAAAAAAAGGAGATTCCAAAATGTCAAACAGGATTCTTGTTACATATGCCAGCCGCGCGGGGTCCACGGCAGAAGTGGCAGAAGCCATCGGCAGAACGTTGTCTGAGGGTGGAGCACAGGTGGATATCCTCCCAATGAACGATGTGAAAGATCTGTCCCCGTACCAGGCGGTGGTGGCGGGGAGCGCCATCCGCGGATCAAAGTGGCTGCCCGAAGCGGTGCAATTCATCCAGACTCATCGCTCCACGCTGGCGCAAAAACGCTTTGCCATGTTCACAGTGTGTATAACGATGGCAATGAAAAACGCGGAGAATTATCGCTCAGGAGTGACGGGCTGGGTTGAGTCTGTGCGTGCCATGGTCAAGCCGTTGAGCGAAGGTCTCTTTGCGGGGATGCTGGACTTTGGCAAACTGCCTTTCAATTGGGATACTCTGATGCTGCGGCTCACTGTCGCTCTCGGTATTTTCCCGCGCGGCGATCATCGGGATTGGAATGCCATTCGTTCCTGGGCTGAAAATTTGAAACCAATTTTGATATGAAAATATTCAGCGATATGATGGCGAAGGTCAATGCGCCGCGACCGAAGGGAGTCCCGGCGTTTTTTGCTGGGAACACTAATCGCGCTCAGGGCGCTGTTTCATTCTCTTAATTTCCGCATCCGCGGGATGCGGTTTTCTACTTCAAAACCGGATCATATCCACGCGCGTCTGCCGCGCAAGGAGAAACGAAAATGTCGCAGAATCACCATCATCACCATCACTTGTCTCGCCGCGACTTCCTGAAACTGGGTGGAGCGGCATTGGGAGGAGCCGCCCTGGCTTGCGGAGGCGGCGAAAAACTGCTCGAACTGACGGCCGTGCCAACCTCGAGCCTTCCCACGGCACAGGCACCCACCCTGGCCGCGGGTGAATTTGCCGACAGCATCCTGGTGAACGGCAACATCGTCACCATGGACGCGAATCGGTCAACGGTGCAGGCGCTGGCTGTCAAGAACGGGCTGATCCTGTCCGTTGGCAGCGATCAGGCAGTCCGCGCCCTGGCCGGGCAGGGTACGGAGGTGATCGACCTGGGCGGCCGCACCACCACCCCCGGCCTGATCGACGCCCACTGCCATTTGAGCGCCTGCGGCCTGCTTGGCACGGTCTATGTGGATATCAGTTGGCCGGCTGTGAAGACCATCCCGGAGATGCAATCCCTGGTGGCCGAGCGGATCGCCGCAACACCGCCCGGTGAATGGGTGTTGGGGGCGGGCTGGCTGACCTATGATGGGCGCTATCCGAACAAGCACGATGTGGACCCGATCTCTCCGGACAACCCGGTCATGCTGATCAACCAGGGCGGGCACCTGGCAGTGGTGAACAGCCTGGCGCTGGAAATGGCCGGGGTGACCGCCGCCACGCCGGACCCCGGCAACGGGCGCTTCCTGCGCGAGGCGGACAACGAGCCGAACGGCACGATTATGAACCACCCGGCCATGGACTACTTCCGCCGCCTGTGGCCGGATAACCTGATCGACCAGCAGGCCATGGAAACCAGCATCCTCCATCCGCAGGCCCGCTTTGCCTCCATGGGCGTCACCAGTTTCCAGGATGTGTATGCGCGCGGCATGGACCGCATGCTGGCGTATTTCGATATCGGCAGGAGCCGCCGGATGAGCCTGCGCGGGCAGGTCATGAACGTGCTCGAATACTTCCAGGAATTGGACGGGCGTATCCCGGCCATCGAGGCCATGCGCTACGAGGATGATTACATGCGCTTTGCGGGCGGCAAATGCCAGGTGGATGGCGCCGGGGAGGCCTCCTATACCTATGAACCCCACAACGGGATCGCCTGGAACCTGACCATCTGGAAGCCGGATGACCTCAACCAGGTGGTGCGCGCCTTCCACGATGCCGGATACCAGATGGCCCTGCATGCCTTTGGGGACGCGGCAGTGGACATGGCACTGGATTCGATCGAGGCGGCCATGAACGCCAACCCGCGCCCCGACCCGCGTCACCGCATCGAGCATTCCGTCTTGAACACGGAGGAGGCCATCCAGCGCCAAAAGGACCTGGGCGTGACCATCTCCGTCCAGCCGCAGATGATCCGCGCCTTCGGGGATGGGGCCGAGCGCATCTGGGGCAGCGAGCGCCTGCAGAAGATGATCCCCACCCGCACATGGCTGGATAATGGGATTCCGCTGGCACTCAGTTCGGATGCCCCATCCATGCCGTGGTGGGAACCGCAGGCCACCCTGGCAGGCAGTCTGCTTCGCCTCACCCTGACCAACAAGCCGGTCAGCCCGGAGCAGGCCATGACCATCGAAGAAGCCATGTACGCCCACACCATGGGCGGCGCCTACGCCGACTTTGCCGAGAACAAGAAAGGCTCGCTGGAACCGGGCAAATTCGCCGATCTGGCGATCTGGCACGATAACCCCTACAGCGCCAAACCTGCAGACATCCTCGACCTGACCATTGACCTGACCATGATTGGAGGCAAGGTTGTTCACCAAGCTTGAGGTACATCTGCGCTCTTTGTCGGGGCGGGGGGGGGGGGGGGGGGGGGGGG
>JBFYSM010000205.1:0-6221 GCA_041301605.1 Chloroflexota bacterium
CCCCCCCCCCCCCCCCCCCCCCCCCCGCCCCCCCAAGTTATTGAGATGATACAATGCTTTCTTTGTTCTGCAGGGTAAAGAAGAATGTCGATCCCTTACTCAATTCCGATTCGATCCAGATGCGGCCGCCATGGAATTCAACAATACGTTTCACAAGAGCAAGCCCTACTCCTGTTCCTTCCATATGGGGATCCAGTTTGTTGAAGAGGCCAAAGATCTTTTCATGGTATTCAGGCGCGATGCCGATGCCGTTATCCCGCACGTAGAAAACGGGTTTGCCATTTTCCTCACCTAGCTGACCGATCTCGATATGCGGCTCCGGCTGGTCACCCATGAATTTGGCAGCATTGTCAATGAGGTTTTGCATCACCTCGATGAGACGGGCACGGTCACAGTTAACAATTGGCAGATCTTCGGCAAAGGTGACGCGAACATGCCTGGCATCCAGTTGTCCGCTCACCAGTTCCAGCGATTGTCGCACAATATCGCTGAATGGCACATTTTCAGGCGGATTCATCATGCGGCCAATGCGCGACAGTTCGAGCAGTTCATCCAGCAGAGTCTTCATCTTCTCGGTGGCGTTTTGGATGCGCGCAATATCATTCTTGAGACGCTCCGTATCTCCTGCCAGTGCATCTCTTTCGAGATAGCCGAGAAATCCGCCGATGGTGATGATCGGACTCTTGAGATCGTGCGAGACCGTGTATGTGAACCGTTCCAACTCGGCGTTCTTGGCTTCCAGATCACGGTTGGCTTCCTGTAATTGCTGGTTAATTCCCTGGATTTCCCCCAGACGCAGCCGCTCGGTACCATTGCGATAAGAATTGACAACCAACAGCAGCACGCCCATACTCAGGATTGCACCAGCATCCGCTCCTGCCCGCTCAAGTGGATAGGTTGGAATCATCAAGGGGAGAAGGAATACGGCAGCAAAATTGACTGCTATCAAAGCGAAACTGCCCCACCAAGTCAACAAAGCGCTGCCCATCACCAGAGCCAGGGGAATAAAAGTAAAGATCGCCCCTGAGATATACAGGGTTTCGCGATCCGGGTGGAGAAATGCGAGCAGGAAAGCAGATGCCGATAGACTGAAAGTCAAAAGAGCAGAACCTAAAGATCGGAATACACTCGAACGGCTAAACACATAAGCCATGAATAGGAGGACAGAAAGTCCAGCCAAAACAATGGTAACGAGATGATTCAAGCCGTACACAAAGATATTTGCAATGAATCCAGTCAGTACCACGAGAAACAAGGATAGGGACATCATGGCTGAAAAAATAGCCTGGCGACGTGCGGAGACATCGGCAACTTGGTAGGTTGGATAGACCAACCAACCCAGTTTCCTTCCAAAATTTGCAGCGATCTTCACAGGCCGGATCCATTTTGCAGGGACATATACGCCTCCTGACCTTCAATTCACCTTTGCCGGCGATAGCGAAAAGCAGAACGTTGCGCCCTTGCCCAATTCCGATTCCACCCAGATCCTTCCGCCATGCACCTCGACGATCTTTTTAACGATTGCAAGCCCGATGCCGGTGCCTTCACCCTGTGGATCCAACTTGTGGAAGAGGCCAAAGATCCGTTCCTGATGCTTGGGGAGGATGCCAATGCCATTGTCTCGGATAAAGAAGATGGTTTTTCCATCCTCCTCTCCACAGGTGCCGATCTCGATCAACGGGCTGGGCTGTTCGCCCATGAACTTGGCGGCATTATCGACCAGGTTTTGCACCACCTCCACCAGGCGGGTGCGATCGCCATACACTACCGGCAGGTCGGATGCAACCCGGACATCCGCTTTGCTGGCCGTCAAACGGCCTTGCACGTGCTTCAATGCTTCCTGGACGATGTCATCGAAGGATACCTCCTTTGGATGCTCCGCCAGGCGTCCGATCCGGGAAAGTTCCAGCAATTCATTCAACAGGAGCTGCATCCGACCGACGGCCTGTTTGATGCTCTGGATATCTTTGTGCACTCTCTCCACATCTCCTTTGATCGCATCCTGTTCGAGATAACCGAGGAAGCCAGAGATGGTGATCAGGGGCGCTTTCAGGTCGTGGGAGACGGTGTAAGTGAACTGCTCCAATTCTGTGTTCTTGCTCTGCAATTGCCTGACCAATGCTTCGCGTTCGGCTTCGGCTTCCTTGCGGGGAGTGATATCGCGTGTTAGAGCCACAAAACCCGCCGGCTGGCCAGCCTCATCCTTGATCAGAACGGCGTTCAATTCCCCATCGAATTCCGTTCCATCTTTTTTCACCAATGCATATTCAAGAATGCCACTATTTCCTTCCGTGAGGGTTACAAGCATGTTTTGCTCGGCTCTTGGGTGGTCAGGTTCGGCAATCAGGTTGAACGCGCTCATTCCGATCAAATCTTCACGTTTTTCGAAATCATGCAGATGAACAGTTGCTTCATTGAGATCCGTGATGGTGCCCTGGAGATCAGTGACGGTGACCCCATCACTGATCGAGTTGAAAATTGCGCGGATTTTTTCCGCGGCTGTGCGCGAGATTGCTTCCGCCTGGCGCAGGCGTTTGAATGAAGTCACCAGAATACTGGACGCGAACCATTGCAGTAGTGCAATCCCGCCGAGTGAGACACCAACGACAATTCCCCCAGTGAAGAAGATTTCGAAATCCCGTTCCCCAGATAGCCATCCGACAGCTAAATACAGCACTTCACAGATCAGCACAACGATCCATTGGGCCTTGTTCCCCAACAACATGGCCGTCAACAGGATGGCGATCGCGAATTGCAATACACCGGTTGTGATCGGACCTACAATGAAAGTAAAGTAAACACCCAAGGCAATGAAAATCGTCGGCAGCAGGTACCTGCTGATCGTCCAGCATCCTCTCAGGATCAGGTACCAGCCAATGGCCATCAGGCTATCGATGGCCAGCATGATGAAGGTTGGAGCATATGATGGTTCACCGATGGTAAAGTCAAAGGCCGGGATAATGATGGTCATCAGCAACAGCCCCGCGCTGACCATCACAAAAATGATGCGTGTCCAGTGTTCCCTCAAGGCGGCATCGTTCTCTTGCGAAACAGGCGTTGTCAGGAATTGCAGGAAGTGCCGTAGCTTGTTCATGCGCCAGCCCCGGGTTCTGATTCGTTCGGAAGCGTGAAGTAAAATGTAGAACCTTTGCCCGGTTCTGATTCGATCCAAATCCTGCACTCATGCACTTCGATGATGCGTTTGACCAGCGCCAATCCCACACCGGTCCCTTCGGTCTGCATATCCAGCTTGTTGAACAAGCCGAAAACCTTATCATGGTATTGGGGGTCGATGCCGATGCCGTTATCGTGCACGAACAGGATGGGTTTGCCATCCGCATCGAATCCCCGCTGCCCGATCTCGATGCATGGGTCGGGCCGTTCGCCGATGAATTTCGCGGCATTGTCGATCAGGTTTTGCAGGATTTCCACCAGGCGGGGCCGATCCCCATGCACAATCGGCAAGCCCGGTTCGATCCGGACTTCGATCCGGCGTGGCCGCAAGCGGCCTTCCACCATCCCCAGCGCTTCGTGTACGATCTCTGCGAAAGGTATGTTTACAGGCGGATTTTTCATGCGGCCAATGCGGGATAGGATGAGCAGTTCATCGAGCAATTTGTACATCTTGGTGCTGGCGCTGCCGATGCGCTCGATATCATCCTTCAAGCGTTCACGATTTCCGCTGCTGGCGTCTTCATCGAGATAGCCGAGGAAACCCCGGATGGTGATGAGCGGGGCTTTCAGGTCATGGGAGACCGTGTAGGTAAACTGTTCCAGTTCCGCATTCTTGGCGGTCAACTCCTGGATCAGTTTTTCGCGCTCGGCTTCGACTTGCATGCGCTCGATCGCCATCGCGACCTGGACAGACACGAACATCATCAGGTCCATGTGCGATGAGTCCAGCCTGGGCGGCCCGGAATAATTCTGGACAGCCATTACGCCGAAGATCTTTCCTTGCCGGGTTTTGAGCGGCACTCCCAACCACTCTACCATTCTCCGGTGGACGATTTCCACTTCACCCTGACGTTCCAACTGGGTAAATACTTCGGGTGACGCCAATAGAGGCTTGCCTGTACGCATGACATAACTTCCTAACCCCTTGCCCGGCCGATATGATGGCCACTCTGAATCGAATTCATCCACAAGGAAGGGATTCGAAAAGGTGCCACTGGCTGCGTTGTATAAGGTGATATAGAAATTCCTGGCAGGGATCAACGAACTGATGATGTCATGCACCGACTGGTAGAACTCCGGCAGGTTCTGTAAGAGCGCCGCTTCTGCGATCTGATGGGATGCCAACCGGACCTGTTCGGCTTTCTTCTGTTCGGTGATATCCATTACGGTTCCCTGATAGTGAATGATATTACCGTTGGAATCCCGCGCTACGAATGTTCGGTCGTCCACCCAGCGCACCCTGCCATCCTTGGTGATGATGCGGTACTCTTGCTGGAAACGGTCTACTCCGCCTGCAGAATATTGCTGGACCTCCCGGGCTATTCGCTCCAGATCATCCGGATGCACGATCGAAGCATATAGGATAGCCCCGGAAAGCAGTTCTTCCGATGTATAACCGAACTGGGTGATATTTTGGGAAACTAATAGAACCAGCCAGCCGGCCTCAGCTTTCCAGCGGAAAAGCACCACCGGGCTGCTTTCCACAACCAGGTTCGCCTGCCGCAGTGCCTCTTCTGCCCTTTTGCGTTCGCCCAGTTCGTGCTGGAGTTGCTCGAGCAGGCTGGCCTTGTCGATCGCCAGGGCAGCCTGGACGGCAAGATTTTCAACCAGTTGGATCTGGTCGGGTGTATATGCATTGATCTCCTGGCTCTGCACCGAAAGCGCACCGATGACGCGTCCTTTCGATACCAGTGGAACGCCCAAAAAAGTGTGCAGGACCATCCGGGTGTGATCGACGGGTTGATAAGCATCTTCCGCTTCGGGAGTCATCGAATCGGGCAGGTAGAGGGTCTTCCCGCTGAAGATCACCGCGCCGGTAAGCCCCGGCCTTTCCTTCAGGCTGCGCGGCGGCTCATCCAGGGGGACACCCAGGTCGAAGGCTATCGGGTAGCTGACGATGTTTGTGCTGTCATCGTAGATGGCAACGAAAAAAGAATCTGTTGGGATAAGCTGGGAAATCTCTTCCTGCAAAGCACGCAGCGTGCTATACAAATCCTGGCCCGCAGCCAGCGAGATGCCGAACTCATACAACAAAGACAATTCATGCGCCTGCCGCCTCAATGACTCCTCCGCCCGGATGCGTTCCGTGACATCACGTTGCGTTCCCCACATGCCAACCAGGTGATCATCTTTGATGACGCCCACGGCATTGTTGAGGAAGTAAACTTTTTCCCTGTGGGCGTTGACTTCCTCGGTCAGGCGTTCAGCCGAGCGGTAACCATCGCGTACCAGCCTCAGAGTGGATTGGAAATTGGTTTCATTGGGCTGCCCGCCATACAGGTCGAAAAGGCGGTACCCGATCATCTCCCGGCTGGAGGTAAAGCCATACATGCGTGCCAGGGAGTTGTTGCATTCGGCGATATAGCCGCGTGATTGGATCAGGCGTACCTGCTCCTCAGATGGCAGGCTTGTTGGAATGGGCTCATCGAAAGCCACCAGCCAGATTCCTTCTGTACTCTGTTCTATGTAGTTGCGATACTTTTGCTCGCTGACACTGAGTTGTTCCTGTACACGCACACGCTCTTCGATTTCCTGGCGTGCGCGTGCAAGCGCCTGGTCAGTGTTCCGTAGGGATAGGCCCAGGAGGACTGCCGCTACAATGATGTGGACTGAATAGATGATCAGTGCATTCATGTCGGTATCCTGGATCGGCAAGTTAGGCAGCAAACCATATTGGTTTGCAACCAGAAAACCGACACCCGTGGCAATACAGAGGGCTGCGGAACCCAAGGCCGCCTGGCGCCCCAGCAGGATACCTGCCATCAGTACAACGATGATATTCCCGGGAAAACCGATCGAGCGCACACCACCCCCCCCGAACAAGATGGCCAGGTTGGTAACAACCCATAGCCCAAGAACGACCATGATGCTGACCATGCGGATGTGTCCGCGCCGCATAAATCCCCTCAAGCTGAATGATAGCAATAGGAGAGATATCAAGGCAACCAGGCGGCTGGGCATGGTACCCGGGGGGGCAATGAAGATCAAGGGCATAGCCAGGACCGAACCGATGATCATTGTCCACAGGATGACATTCAGGAAGACAG
>JBFYSM010000209.1:0-9408 GCA_041301605.1 Chloroflexota bacterium
GATCGGCTTCCCGCTCCTGGTCAAGGCGACCGCCGGCGGCGGCGGGAAGGGCATGCGTGAAGTCAAGAATATCGAAGAGATGCCCGCCCTGCTTGAATCCGCCCGCCGGGAAGCGGAATCATCCTTCGGGGATGGCAACGTCTACCTGGAGAAACTGGTCGAAGGGGCGCGCCACATCGAGATTCAGATCCTGGCTGACAGCCACGGGAGCGTCATCCACCTGAACGAACGCGAGTGCTCGCTCCAGCGCCGCCACCAGAAATTGATCGAAGAAGCGCCTTCCCCGTTCGTGGACGATGATGAGGAACTGCGCCAGCGCATGGGCAACGTGGCCGTCAAGGCCGCCCAGGCCGTGGAATATGTCAACGCGGGCACGATCGAGTTCCTGGTCGATAAGGAGAAGAACTTCTACTTCCTGGAGATGAACACCCGCCTGCAGGTCGAGCACCCGATCACAGAGATGATCACGGGTGTGGACATCGTCACGGAACAACTGCGCATCGCACGCGGCAGGCAACTCTCCTACAAACAGGAAAATATTCACATCAACGGCGCGGCGATCGAGTGCCGCATCAACGCCGAAGATCCTTACAACGGATACCTGCCCTCCATTGGCCGGATCGAGCACATCATCCTGCCCACCGGCCCTGGCATCCGTGTCGATACCGGCATCTACTCCGGCTTCGAGATCACCCCCTACTATGATCCGCTGATCGCCAAACTGATCGTATGGGGGGAAACGCGCGGCCAGGCCATCCTGCGCATGCGGCGCGCCCTTGAGGAGTACCGAATTGTTGGTGTACATACCAACATCCCTTTCCATCAGACCATGATGGATTCGCACCGCTACATCGCCGGGCAGTACGACACCCGCTTCGTTGAGGAACGCTTCTCCATGCAGGAACTGGAGGAAGGTCGCCAGGTCTATCCGGAGATTGCCGCCGTATTCGCCACCCTGGTCGCCCACCAACAGACCAAGCGCTCTGCCCAGTTCTTCCGCAAGAACGAGCGCGACGCCAGCAACTGGAAATGGGTCGGACGCTGGGAGCGCATGCACCGCTGATAGCCAGGATTGGTGCGAGGAACAACCTATGAAATATATTGCAACCATTGATTCAAAAGAATACACTGTCGAAATCCTCGATGAAAGTCATGTCAGCCTGGACGGTAAGATCCTGGAAGTGGATTTCGAATCGATCAGCGGACAGCCAGTCTTCTCCCTGCTGGCGGATGGCAAATCCTTCGAGGCCTTCATTTACCCGGATGAGGAAGCCTGGCAGGTGCTGTTGATGGGCCGCCTCTACCCGGTCCAGGTGGAGGATGAGCGCGAGAAGCGCCTGCGTCTGGCAGGCGGCGGGCCCGCAGCCGAGACTGGCGAATATCACCTCAAGTCTCCCATGCCCGGTTTGGTTGTTACCATCCCGGTCAAGGATGGGCAGACCATTGAAAAAGGCCAGGTGCTGCTCATCCTGGAGTCGATGAAAATGCAGAACGAACTCAAATCGCCGCGCGCCGGGACAGTAGGACGCATCCGGGTCAAGCCAGGCGAAAATGTGGAGCAGAAGCAGACCCTGCTCAGTGTGCAATGACTCACCTGGAAATCGAAGTTAAATTCCCCGTTCAAGATCTGACTATCATCGAGACGCGCCTTCTGGAAATGGAGGCGCGTTTACTTCGCCCGCGTGTCCACGAAGTCAACCTGCGCTTTGACACCTCGCTTGGCGATCTGAGATGCCAGGATCAGGTATTGCGCCTGCGCCAGGGAGATGATATCCGGCTGACGTTCAAAGGGCCAACCGATGCAAAGTCCGGCGTGGCCGAGCGGGAGGAGATCGAGTTTACCGTTGGAGATTTCGATGATGCCAAGCGGTTCCTGGAAGCGCTGGGGTTCCAAGTAGTGGTCATCTACGAAAAGTATCGCACTGCATACCAACTGGGGAATGCTGAAATCCTGCTCGATGAAACGCCCATCGGGAATTTCATCGAGATCGAAGCTCCTTCACAAGAGGAAATCCACGCAACGGCACTGCAAATGGGATTGGATTGGGACAGTCGCATCACAGACAGCTACCTGGCATTATTCGAGCAAGTGCGGAAGAAATTGCAGTTTTCCTTTCGCGATATGACCTTCGAGAATTTTTTATGAATGCTCTCATCAAGTACACCATCTGGCGCACATAGTTAACCGGGTATCCCCAACGGAATAACCTGGATAGGAATATGTTCCTTCATTTTCGAGTAAACTATTAAGACACCAAGGAGGGGTCACATGTACGATCCGATAAATTTTCGCCTTGGTCCGCTTGTGGGTGGACTCGGCCCCAATCAGGCCAACCTGTGGGCCAAGGTCCGCCCGGAAGATCTTGCCAGCGCCGGTGGATCCAATCAACTGCATGGCTGGATCGCCACCAAAGAGGATTTCAGCGATGCGATCCTGGCCGCGCAATCCTACCCATTGGGCGCTGAAACGGATTACGCCGGCGTGGTGCCGCTCAGGAACCTGGATCCCGGTACCTGCTACTGGTATGCCCTTTCGCTGGTTCAGGTGAAACCACCAGCACCTGATGGCCATTTCACCACTTTCCCGGAAGATGGACAGCCATCCCCCTTTGCCTTTGCAGTTGGCTCATGCTTCCTTCCGAAGGGCAATGATTGCGAACGTGCGTTTCGCAAGTTGGTAGAAGTCACCACTGCCCACCAAGGCCAGATCGATGAACCGCGTTTCATGTTGATGATCGGTGACCAGATCTATGCCGACCAATACCCCTTGAATGGCATTCCCAAGGTTGCAACCTCGCTGGCCGATTACCGAGCCGTATACAACCACACCTGGGCTGACCCCGAAATGCGTAAACTGATGGCCATCCTGCCGGCTTACATGGCCCTCGATGATCACGAAGTGGATGACGACTGGGCCTGGTGGGACGAAGCCCACACCCGCGCCTACAACTCCCCGCTCGAACGCTTTCTGCGTTTCATCATGGGTCGCCCGGTCGAAGAACGCGTCATCAGCCCCACCCGCATTCAGGCTGCCCTGGAGGCCTGCTGGGAACACCAGTACATGCACGCGGATGGTTTCATCCAGCCTTTCCGGTTCGATGCGGATTACAACTATATCGTGACGGGTCCCGATCCCGGTTCACTGGCCTATACCTTCAACTATGGCGCGGCAGCCTTCTTTGTCATGGATACACGCACATGCAGGGTCCGTGACCTGCGCAACATCCACATGCTGGGAGATACCCAAAAAGGACTGCTCAAAGATTGGCTGTTGCGGGTCAACCAAACACACCAGGTTAAATTCCTGGTCACATCATCAGCCTTCCTTTTCGAATTGTGGGTCGATATCGCCCGTGACCGCTGGATCGGTTACAAGGCGGAGCGGAACGACTTGTTGAAATTCATTGCCGGGAACAACATCCGGGATGTCTGCTTCATCGCCGGGGATCTGCACTCCGGGCATGCCCTGTCTGTTGACCTGCAAGGTGCAGACGGGAATCCGATCCGGGTTTGGGAATTCTGCGCATCACCCTTCATGCAGAAGATCGGCCCTTTCACTTGGAGCTACAAGAAGATCCGATCCCCCAATATCATCCCTGGTTCACAAGACAAACACTTCTGCCATCCCAACATCAACTTTGGGGTCGTAAAGGTCGAATATGAGAATGGCGTGCCCCATATCCAGTATGACCTGTATTATGAGAACAAAGCAGGAGAATGGATACCGGATACAACAGGCGGATGACTCAAGCAGCCTGCAAAACAAGATCATTCCAAACCAAACCTTCGATTTCCCCCATTTCTCCCAATAGCACTGGCAACAGGGCTGTGAATTTATCCACCTCCCCGGTGGTATAGAATTGTAACCCGCCCCGCCCCGGACCCGGGTTCTTGAGTTCGTTCACCTCGAGCAGTCTCGCCGCCTGGCGCGCTACCGCCGGGGCCGGGTCGATCACGCGCACATCCGTGCCCACGATTGACTGGATCAACGGGATCACGAACGGGTAGTGGGTGCAGCCCAATACCACAGTATCGATCCCCCGCTCCAACATGGGATGCAAGGCTTTCTCTAAAATAAGGCGTGTGGCGGGCGAATCCAGCTCCCCCATTTCGATCTGGCCCACCATGCCCGGACAGGTATCCTGCAACAATTCCACGCCGTTGGCGAACCGTTCCACCACCGAAGCGTACAGCGCCCCCTGGAAGGTTGCCGGCGTGGCCAGCACCCCCACCACCCCACTGCGGGTTTGCTCAGCAGCCGGTTTGACCGCCGGCTCCATGCCAACAAACAGGATATCCGGGAAAGTGCGGCGCAGGGAATGCAGGGCAGCCGCGGAGGCCGCATTGCAGGCTACCACGATCAACTTTGCCCCTCGCTCCAGCAGGAAACGGGTGATTTGCTCCGAAAACGCCTGCACTTCCGCCATCGGGCGCGGACCGTAGGGCACGTGTTCCTGGTCGGCCAGGTACAGCACCGCTTCGTGGGGGAGCTGCTGACGGATGGCCCGCAGTACCGAAAGCCCGCCCACACCGGAATCAAACACCCCGATGGGATTGGATTGTAGGGACATGGGATGATTGTATTACAGTTTTTCCGCCGCTTCGACAAAGGAACGGAACAGGCGCTGCATGGCAGGCTGGTTGGTGATCCATTCGGGGTGCCACTGCACGCCGATCGCGTAGGGATGTTCCGGGAGTTCCACCGCCTCCACCAGTCCATCCGGGGCGAATGCACTCGTCACCAGCGCGGCAGCGATCCGGTCCAGGCCCTGGTGGTGCAGGCTGTTGACTTGTGGCTTTGGTTCCCCCAATATCTCAGCCAACCGGGTGCCTGTCTTTACATCCACCATGTGGGCAAGATAGTTGCGAGGAATATCCGGGTAGTAATCGTGCTTCAACGCGCCGGGCATCTGGTCCTGGATGTGCGTGTACAGCGTGCCGCCCAGGCCCACGTTCATGACCTGGATACCGCGGCAGATGCACAGGAAAGGCTTGCCATCCTGCACAGCCGCCTGGAGCATATCGATCTCGAGCGTATCCCGCAGGGGATCCACCCCATCCACGCGCGGATGCGCCGCGCCGTCGAAACGCTCGATGGCGATATCGCCGCCGCCCGTGAACAGAATGCCATCCAACTTGCCATAGATGCTGCGCCAGGCATCCCTGGCCAGTTCAGGCGCCAGCAAGATCGGCGCGCCGCCGCCCTGGAGCACCGCCTGAACATACGCCCGCAACAACAGTACCGCCGGAAGTCCCTGCGCCTGCGAACCGTTATACGCTGTGACACCGATCACTGGATATTCCATTCCTCACCGCCATTCTTAAGAGAAAAGGGCGCAGCGCTGGTTGGCTGTGCCCTTATGGATCGCTTGCATCGAAATTAATCGAAGCGCTGCTTGAGCTGCGATTTCTTGCCGGTGCGGCCCCGCAGGAAATACAACTGTGCCCGCCGGGTATACGAGTGGCGTTCCACCACCACCTTGTCGACCCGCGGCGAGTGCAGCAGGAAAGTACGCTCCACCCCGATGCCATTGCTGGCAATGCGCCGGACGGTGAAGTTGGCATTGTTACCGCCCTTCCGCATGCGGATCACCGTGCCCCTGAATTCCTGGATGCGCTCGCGGTCGCCTTCCTTGATGCGGACGTGCACGCTGACCGAATCTCCAGGATTGAGTACGGGAATATTCTCGTTTTTTGTGGTATTGAAATTCTTGTTCAGATCGATCATCTCATTCTTCCTTCCGAAAAACTTGCGCCTCCCGGCGCGGGGCGAGATTATAACATGCGCCCGGGAATGAAGCAAGGCCAAAATTCGTGTATAATCAGCCGCGCCGCCCCCGTAGCTCAACGGATAGAGTAATGGACTTCGAATCCAGTGGTTGTGAGTTCGAATCTCGCCGGGGGCGCTCGATTTTAAACAGCAAGTGCGACGCGCTGCATCGTTATCATACTTACCTGCTCAATAAAAGCGATTCGCAGTTTAGGGGATCGCGTTTCTTTCTCCCAACCATTGAAGCATGGCACGAATGCTGGCTGTGGCCATGGCAATACTGGTATCTGCAGCGCCATAATAGATGCGCAACGTATCGCCATCGGCTCCCAGGGTATAGCCGCAAGGGAAGACAACTTTGCCCACATCGCCATGCTGCTCGTATGGTTCTGCAGGACCGAACACCCACTCGTCGCCGCGTTTCAAGCAACGTTCCGGGTTATTCAGATCGAATAAAGCCAGACCCAGTCTGTAAATACAGCCGGCCGCGTTCTGCTTGACGCCATGATAGATCACCAGCCAGCCCTCGGAGGTTTCAATCGGAGGAGGGGAGAGACCGATCTTGTTCGCGTCCCACCATCCACCGAGCCGCGCTTCCAGCATTTTCTTGTGCCCTCCCCAGTTCCGCAAGTCCGAAGAGTAGGAGATCCACATGTGCGCACTGACCCCACCGAGCGGACGGTGGATCAAAATCCAGCGGCCATCGATCCTGCGGGGCAGAAGCGCCGCATCTTTATCCTCCGGCTGCATGATCACACCGTAGCGCTCGAAGGTGTGGAAATCCTTTGTGAGCGCCAGGGCCACACACGGCCCGCCACTTGCGTAGGCGGTATAAACGACGGCATACTGGCCCAGTTCAGGGATATAGGTTATGCGCGGGTCCTCTATCCCCCACAACTCGTCTGGAAAGTGCTCCGGATCCGGCACAAGGGTGGGCTGGGTATCGATCTGCCAGTGATCGACGCCATTCGCGGAGCGCGCCACGCATAAGTGGGAATGACCGCGCCGATCCTCCACGCGACATAACAGCAAAGTGGTGCCGTCCGCGAGAAGGGTCGCACCGGGGTTGAATACGCTATTGACCTGATACGGCCAGGCCGCAGCCGTCAGGATGGGGTTGCGTTTATGGCGTTGAAAAAGAAACGAGGGATGATCATTCATGATGGGTATGCTCATTGGGTTGACCTATATTTTCCGCTAACCTCAGTTCCAGGAGTGACTGGAGAAAAGCCAGGGTGGACTCTGCGCCTTGATTCTCGTTCGGCCGGTCGGGATGCAGGCCATCGCGACAGCCGCCTGTCGTCGGGTCATACAACGGGAGGTGCAGATCGTTTCGTCCGAGAAACCACTCGAAGGCGCGGCGGGCTTCGATGTGCCAGTATTTTTCTCCGGTGATACGCTGCGCCTCGAGGCAGGCAGAGATCATTGCCTGAGCCTCCACCGGTTGTTGATCGAAGCGGGCGCGTTCACCGCCTTTTGGATAAAAGCCATTGGAGCCGATGGGAACGAAATGCTTTCCTACTGTATCTGCATGCTGTAATTCGGCCAGCCAGGCGAGGGACTCCAAACCCGCCTCTGTCATTGCAGGATTTGGTATAGATTGGCCGCATAACAGCATGGCGTGCGGCAGAGCCGCATTGCAATATGTCAGCTTGTTCTCAAACCACTTCCACCCATCCGTCTGGTTATCCCTGTAAAGCGACAGCAATCGACCCGCCAATTCCTCCTGCACCTGGCTGGCGCGCCGGTCGCCGGCAAATCGCCGCAAGTATTCGTGGATGCCGATCAGGGCAAAGGCCCAGGCGCGCGGACTGGTGGTTTCGAGGATGGCGAGCAGGGATTGTTGGAATACCCGGCCGGCCATATTTTGAAGCGTTGGCATGTTCGAACGGCCCAGGATCGCACCCAGCGCCCACAATGCCCGGCCATGGCTGTCGTCTGAGCCGCTGGCTTCCAGCCAGTGCCGTTGGTAATCCATGAAGTTACGGAAGCGCCGGGTCTCCGTATTGAAGGCATACCAGGTGAAGGCAAGATAGCGGGTCGCCAGTTCGGCGGCTTCCTTGCTCCCCAATTCCTCCAGGAGAACACTGACCATCAAGGCCCGGGCGTTATCGTCTGTTGCATACCCTTCCTGGTAGTCGGGTATCGTGAAAGTGGCATGCTGCAAGATGCCGGTATCATCTGTGAGGTGATGCAGGTGATCCAGTTTGAGCGGAGGTAATTCCCAGGCGCGTTTGTCCAATGGTTTGACCGCGAAGTCGGCCTGCGCGAAGTTGCGGCGCTCGGCGCGGGCCCGTTCGAAGCTCTGCATGTAACGGCGCGCAACCTGCGGCCAGATCATGGCCCGCCCGAACAGGTAGGCGCGCTTGCGCATGGAGTGACGTTTCGACTCATTGTCCAGCAAATCGATCACCTGGTCAGCCAGTGCTTGTGGATCACGGAACGGTACCAATGCCCCGCGGTTATCGGCCAACATTTCCTCTGCATACCAGTAGGGCGTCGAAATCACTGCCTTGCCGGCTCCCAGCGTATACGCCAGTGTGCCGGAAGTGATCTGTGCCGCGTCGAGATAGGGGGTGATGTAGATATCCGCAGCACTGATGAACTGGATAAGTTCCTCCAGGCTGACAAAGCGGTTATAGAAGATAACGTTCCCTTCCACGCCCTTCTCGTGAGCCAGCCATTGCAGGGATAAGCGATAGGTTTCCCCTTCGTTCTGAATGACGTGTGGATGGGTTGCGCCGACGATGATGTAGACCACGTTTGGATATTTCGCCAAAATAAGGGGCAGAGCCTCGATGACATTCTCGATGCCTTTGTTGGCCGAGAGCAAGCCGAAACTGAGCAAAACGCTTTTGCCCTCAACCCCAAACAGATCCTTGTGAAAGCTCGGGTCTACGAATGGGACATCGGGAATGCCGTGGGGGATCAGGTCGATCTTTCCCCCGGGTACGTGATAAATGCTCCCCAGGAATTCCGCACCCCGTTTGCTCATGACCACCACGCGGTCCGAGAGGGAAACGATTTCTTCGAGCACCCGGCGTTGGTCGGGATCGGGTTCTCGTAGGATCGTATGTAATGTTGTGACGACAGGCATGCGCAATTCGCGCAGGAGCGAAAGGATGTAACTGCCTGCCCGCCCTCCAAAGATGCCGTATTCATGCTGCAACGAGACCATATCCACGTTGTTGATATTCAGGAAATCCGCAGCCCGGCGATATGATTCGATATCCTTCTCGGCCAGTTCGAACCGGACCCGCGCCGGGTAGTTGTAGCCGGATTCGATATCATTGACAGGCAAGGCGATGCAGGCAGTCTCTTTGTACTGATCGGCGATGGCCTCGCATAGATCCGTGGTAAATGTGGCAATGCCGCACTGACGAGGCAGGTAATTGCCGATGAATGCTACTCGCTTGATAATCGAATGGGGCATCTGATCCATGATCGTTCTTCTCCTTCTACCAACACCCATCCTGCCTGGCGAAATCCCGGCAACCAGCGATAAGGGACGACTGCCAGAATATCATCTCCATCATTCCTGGAATGATATGGTTGTTTCATATTCCCCCAATTGATAAACACATCGTATCATCTCAACAACCTGGGGGGCAGGGGGGGGGGGGGGGGGGGGGGGGGGG
>JBFYSM010000213.1:0-6589 GCA_041301605.1 Chloroflexota bacterium
CAGCACAGGTTTACATCTTATTATTCATAATATCCGAGCCGCCACAGAATTGATCATTGATACGATCGATCAGTGTAACTTCGATGTTCCTGACAATTAGGCTTTCCCCCTTGACTCTCCCCCCACTGGAGGCTGTATAAACAGGGCATGATCCGGATCGGAGACTTTTCCAAACTCAGCCGCGTGTCCATCAAGACGCTGCGCTTCTACGATGAGATGGGCTTGCTCAAGCCGCTCGAAGTGGACCGCTTCACCGGCTACCGTTGGTACGGGTACGAACAAATGCCGCGCCTGCACCGCATCCTGGCGCTCAAGGACCTGGGCTTTTCGCTGGAGGAGATTGGCCATCTCCTGGAAAGTGACCTTTCCGCCGGGCAAATGCGCGGGATGCTGAAACTCCGCCAGGAGGAGATCAGGCAGAGGGTCCAGGAAGAAGCGGAGCGCCTGGAGCGGGTGGAACGCTGGTTGAGACAGATCGAACAGGAGGATTCCATGTCCAGTTATGATGTTGTTATCAAGAAGGTCGAGGCGATCAAGATCGCTTCAGTACGGGGAGTAGTGCCCACACCGCCCGAACAGGGAGGCCTGTGGAACGAACTCGAAGGGTACCTTGCCATGCAGCGCGTCCGCCCAAAGGAGGCCTGCTTCTCGCTCTACCACGATGAGGAACACAAGGAAGGTGATTGGGATATCGAGGTGTGCGAACCCATCACGGAGGATGTGCCGGCCAGCAAGCGGGTGCAGGTGTATACGCTTCCAGCCGTGGAGCGCATGGCCTGCACGGTGCATAACGGCCCGTTCGTGACGATCGGCGAAGCCTACGATACGATCCTGAAGTGGGTGGATGGGAACGGCTACCGGGTGACCGGCCCCTGCCGCGAGATCTACCTCCAGCCGCCCCGCAAGCCCGGCGACCAGAACGACCCTGCCACCGTGACCGAGATCCAGTTCCCGGTGGAAAAAGTGTAGGAGTTGTGCTCCACCATGTAGAAGATATCTTATGCCGCAGAGTACGCGGAGACCGCAGAGAGAAATGCTCTGCGGTCTTTGTTTACACAGCGCGTCGCACCTAATTGAATGGGATTATTCTCGGCGAGGAAATATTCCGTTTATGGGATATCTCTCACGGGTTTGGTGCGACGCACTTCCCCGCGTTTGGAAATCTTTTATTTCCTTGAACGCCACTTGATGAACCTGCGCTGCTCGATCCATTGTTCCAGCCAGTGGACCGGCAGGAAGCGGTCCAGGAACAGGACCAGGCTGAACAGGAACGACGGAGAAACGGACAATCGATCATGGCGGATACCGTGCAGGATGGCACGCGCCACGGTCTCGGGCTGCTGGCTCGGCCAGGCGGAAGGGACGCCCTCCCCGGCTGCCTTGAAGAATCCGGTGCGTGTAGCGATAGGGTAGACCAGCATCAACTTGCGCGGGTCTTTCATCTGCCAGCGGTAACCATCCGCGAAGCGGTGCAGGGCGGCCTTGGTGGCTGAGTAGATGGCGTATCCGGGTACGGCCAGGTGGGCCATGGCCGAGGCTGTCACCACCACTTTATAGGGTTCATCGCCATACAGGGACTGCATCTTCTCGATGGTGTAAAGGGTGTTGAACACGTTGACCCGGAAGATGTGCTCGAGGTGTTCCCAGTCGGGCACGTCGATCTGCTCGTAATAGGCGAAACCGGCGTTGGCAATGAAGAGATCGATCCGGCCGAGAGTCTGGATGGCCTGCTCGAAGAGCCGGTCGATATTTTCTGCGGAAGACAGATCACAAGCGTATGAGGTGATCGCGGCGGGGCGGGATGTGCCGCTAATCTCCTTGCAGGTTGCATCGAGCATCTTGGCGTTGACATCCACGGCCAGGATGTGGGCGGGATATTCCGCCAGCAGTTCCAGCAGGGCGCGGCCGATGCCGGAGGCCGCGCCGGTCAGGATGATGTGTTTGTCTGCGAGATCCATTCGATTATCCCCCTGGCTCCCTGACCGGTATTACCTCTTCCAGTCGCGACAACTGTTCCAGGTCGAGTGTCACCAGATCTGTGCCGAAGCGCATGGATACTGCCGCGTAAACCGCATCGCTGCCGCGCAGGCGGTATGTGGCGGCGATTTCGACCGAAAGCCGGGCCAGGCTTTCATCCAAATCAACAAGCACCAGGTTGGGGAAAGAAGGGAGCTCTTCCGCAAAAGAAATGCCCAAATCGTTTTTTCCCTGGCCGCGCGCAATTGCCGATGCGACCTCCGGCAGCACCAGGGTGGGAACGATGACCGGGATGGATGCAGCATGTACGTTCTTCATGAAAGCCTTGCTTCGGGGATGGGCATTTTCTGCCGGACTGAAGGCACTGATGAAGACACTGGCATCGATGGTGACAGGTGATATCATCGGCGCATCTCCGAAAGGATCTCTACAGCGCTCTTATCGCTTTGCCAGCCTTTGCCGATCTCTTCGCCCAGTTTCTCCAGCCGCTCCCAGACTTCATCTGCCTTGACGCGGTCGATCTCGGCATCCAAGGGGATGATGAGCGCGGCGGGTTTGCCGCGTTGGGTGATCACGTAGCGGGTGCGGTTCTCTTTCACCTTGCGCACGACTTCGGATGCGTGGATCTTCAACTCACGGATGCCGATCTCTTCGGTCATAGGGTTGCTCCTGTAACCTTGTATCCTTGCGAAGGTTCGAAATCTGCCGGGATTGTGGATCCAATCTGTTTTTCCGGTATGAAATCCAATCTTGCTTTTGTAAAGAACCTTCGCAAGGCTTGAATGCCAATGTGGTTCTTAATGTGACCACATTTTACAACTTTTCTGCGAGATGTCAATAAGTTGAGTTGTAGTCGGCGGATGCTTTTCTTCCTTTCCGCGTACATCTTCACAATACCTTTATAAACCTCATACCTTCACTTTATATAACCATTGTAAGATGGTATGGAATGAGGAAGAAACCTCCTCAAAATTCAAATAAGGACACTACCATGAATACAAGAAAACCCCGTGTTTCCAGCCAGACCCGCAATAACTGGTTCATCGTACTGATGCTCTCGGTCAGCGGTTTGCTGGTAACCTTTACCTCAATATACTTTCTATTCCTGCCCAACGGTGGCTATCAGGGCGGACGCAACCCGGCCTATGGGATTGTGATCTTCTTCGACCGTTCCACCTGGGATCTGATCCATACCTGGGCGGGCGTGGCGATGATCGCCGTTGCGGCGATCCACATCCCCCTGCATTGGTCATGGGTCGTACGGATGACCAAACGCGTTTTCAAGACTTTGATCGGTCGATGCGAAGGGATGAGCGGGCGAGGCAAGTTCAACCTGCTTGTCAACGGCATCATCGGTGTGAGCGGAGTGAGCGCAGCCCTCAGCAGCCTGTATTTCCTGTTCTTTCCCGGCTCACAACATGAGACCGCTTCCGTCTTCTTGTTCAGCCGCCCGGTTTGGGATGTGATCCACACCTGGTCGGGCGTGATCATGATCGCAGCCGCATTCCTGCATTTTGCCATCCACTGGCGCTGGATCGTCAATGTAGCCGGGAAGCTATTGGGCAGTTATGCGCCAAAAGTGAATCGCCTGGCTCAACAGGGTAACCCCGTGCAGTAGGGAGGTGGCAATGTTGAAGAAAATTGCGTTATGGAGCCTGTATGCCGCGTTAGTGGCGTTGCTGCTGGTCGGGGCTGTGTACCGGACATCGGTCAAACTGGGGGATGGGGAACAGGAGCAAAGCCATGAGAGCGGATCACAGTCGCAGTCCAATGGCCAGAACGGAAATGGGCAGAATGCCGTTGACCCTGTAACGGGTACAACCGCTGCGGCCGTAGAAGAACATACCAGCGAAACCATCAAGGAACTTGTGATGATGGATGGACAAGTACTGTCCGTCAGCAACCGGGGGCTATCCATCCAGTTATCCGATGGGCAGATGAGCGAAATCGTCGGAAGGGCCTGGCGCTATGCCCAGGGACTTGGCTTCAGCGCCCAGGCTGGCGATCCCCTCTGGTTGAATGGGTTTGTCGAGAATGGCGTTTTCGAGGTTGTATCGATCACCAACCTCAATACAGGCCAGAGCGTTACCCTGCGGGATGAAACCGGGCACCCGCTTTGGAATGGGAATTAGGTGGGCTGTGTAAAGCGATAAAAAAAGCCCCGCGCCCTGGATGAGAACGCCCGGCGCGGGGTGATTTGAAAGGGATGGTTATTTCCAGGAATTAATCGACATCACCTTGTACATACGTATAGTAGGTGTAGTCGGCATTGAAGTTCATATCCGGGTCACCGTAGACGGTCAACTCGAACGGGAGGGAGGCATTGGGGGCGATGGTATCGCCTTCCGGCCACAGGTAGGTGGACTCGGTCGCGACCACATTGCCATCCTTATCCTCGATGTAAACAAGCACTGTGGCGCCGCTCAGGCTCTTGCCGGAGGTGTTGGTGATATTGCCGGTGAAGGTCAGGATGGAGCCATCCTGCTCGTAACTCGAATCGGCGACCGTCAGATCGACCACATCGTAGTATGGCTCATAGGTGCTGTACCAATCCACCTGGACGGTGAATGTATCCAACATGGCAGCCACCTCGTCATTCCAGTTGACGCTGGTGAAGTAACTGATGTCGAACGGGGCGCCCGTGGCACCCGGGCCGACCACGATCGGCAGGGTCATGTAATCGGCATCGATCGCCCTACCCTGGCTATCGTATAGTCCGGCGACCAGGCGGACTGTCAGGAAGCTGTTCGAGTTGTTGGCTACAGTGCCCACGATGTGGAAATCGCCGTACTCATCGAAGTAATTGTGGGTCAGGGTTACATCGACATCGTAGATATCAGGCTCATTGGTGATCTCTGCATCGGCATATGTTGTCCAGGAGTCGATTTCGACACCCGGATCCGACATGTACAGGGTGAAGGGGGTGCGGTCGAAGCCGTTGGCATCCCCGGCCGGGGCCAGCACGGAGGAATAGGTGAAGGTCCAGTCAGCTGTGATCAGGGTGTCGTTGGCGTCCAGCATGCCCCCCGCCAGGCCACTGATGTAGACCCAGTTGTTGCTCTGGTTGACCAGTTCGCCGCTCAGGTAGATCGTCCCGTCGCCATCGTTGTAAACATATACGTTCTCGGTCTTGAGGTCGCCGCGATCGACCGTGGTGGTTTCGAATGTTTCGACCTTGACTGTGTATGTATCCGGTACACCGGCATCTTCTGAAAGATAGTATGAGAAGGGGGTGCTGTCTCCGGGAGCCAGGGTATATAGCATCGGGTAGAAGGTGAGGTACGGAACGATCTCATCGTTGTCGCCGGTGAGCAGGGAATTCCCGTTGGCGTCCTTGATCTCGATCGATAGCTCGATGTTGGTCACCGCCTTGTTCGAGTTGTTGGCCAGTTCACCTACAACGTAATAGTCACCGTAGGTATCCTGGAAGCCGTAGGTCTGGCTGATTTCCAGATCACCTGTCGTTTGCTCGACCGGCGGCGGTACGGTGGGTTCGCTGGTCTGGACTGTCTCGGTTGGCGTAGGCGTGGATGAGCCGCAAGCCAGGATGGACAGGGCCAGCACAAGCACAGCAGATAGGATAGCGAATTTACTCTTCATTACGATAACACTCCTTTTGGGATGGATTTCTGGGGATTATAGCATCTATGGCCACGAATCCCATATAAATAAAATTACAAAATAGGATTTACGCAGTTCAAGGTGGTTGGGGGCACACCCCCACATCCTTCCCAACCGCGTAAATCCTAAAAACATTAGGATGACCCTGCCTGCCAATAGGCATCCAGGCCGTTGAAGCAGCCCGCGCTGACCCGGTGGCCGGTCTCCGCTTCGCAGAAGGTGACCTGCGCCCCGGCCCGTTGCAGCATGGCGACTGTCTCGCGGCCGCGCCCGATCGGGATGAGTTCGTCCTGTGTTCCATGGGCAACGTAGAAATGTTTCCCCGCAAAAGGCAGGCCACCAGCCAGGTTTTCACCCCCGGCCGGGATGAAGCCCGCCAGGCCTGCCAGGCGCCCGATCCGCTGCGGGTTCAGCAGGGCAATCGTGTAACAGAGTGCCGCGCCCTGGCTGAAACCCATCACGTTGAGCCGGGTCACATCCACCCCTTCGGATTTTCCCCAGTTGCCGAGAAGATCGAGCACAGCCTCGGCGGAGGGGCGCAGATCTTCGATGGATGGCAATCCCCAGGTGCCCGGCTTGATCCCTCTCCAGGAATAGCCCTTTTCAGGGGCAGGGTATAACCCGCGCGGGGCCAGGATCCAGTAATCGGGGGGCAGGCCGCGTACAAAGATCCACATGGAATTCTCATCACCCGTCCAGCCGTGCAGCAGCAGGAGCACGGGGGCCAAGTGGTTACTGGGCTTGCGCAGGCGTATGCTCCACCCCTGGAAATTCACCCGTTGGGTGTCAGTCCCGGTCGACACGTTTTGCAACCCAATCTATGATCAGGATGGCGAGCAGGACAAGCACAAGCGGCACCAGCCCGGCGAAGATGCACAGCAATCCCATCAGGGCCGCGCTGGGACCGTAGATCAGGTAGATCAACCCATCGCCAACGATAAAGAGCAGGAACAGCGCCCCAGCGATCAGGCGGACGTTCGTCTGGCGGGCA
>JBFYSM010000257.1:0-5411 GCA_041301605.1 Chloroflexota bacterium
CCCCCCCCCCCCCCCCCCCCCCCCCCCCCCCCCCCCCGCCCCCCAAGTTATTGATATGATACAAACAATCTAGTTATAAAAAAAAACGGAACGAATGCCTCTCAACATAAAATCCCTCGAATTGCATGGATACAAAACATTTGCTGCTCGGCATAATTTCGAGTTTGCAGATGGGATTACAGCGATAGTTGGGCCCAATGGCTCTGGAAAATCGAATATCGCTGATGCCTTACGCTGGGTATTGGGCGAGCAGTCTTTTAGCTTGCTGCGCGCAAAAAGAACCGAAGATATGATTTTTTCCGGATCAGAACAGCGGGTCCGTTCAGGCATGGCATCTGCCACTGTGGTATTTGATAACAGCTCGGGCTGGCTTCCCGTGGATTTTACCGAGGTAGCCATTACCCGGCGTGCTTACCGTGATGGCCGCAACGATTACCTTCTCAATGGTCAGCATGTTCGCTTGCGAGATATCAATGAGTTATTGGCGCAATCCGGTTTGAGTGAACGGACCTATACCATCCTCGGCCAGGGTCTGGTGGATGCATCCCTGGCGTTGAAAGCAGATGAACGCCGGAGGTTGTTTGAGGAGGCTGCAGGCGTTGGGTTGTATCGTTCGCGTCGCGAAGAAGCTTTGCGTCGCCTGGAAACTACCTTGCGGAACCTGGAACGCGTGCAGGACATTATGGCGGAGCTGGAACCCCGCCTGCGCAGCCTGGAACGCCAATCGCGCCGAGCCAGGGAGTATGCCCAAGCCCAGGCAGATCTGCGCGTCCTCCTTCGCGATTGGTATGGGTTTCACTGGCGTCACACCCAGAAGGAACTTGCAGATGCGCGTGAGAAGTTGCGCAGGCAGGAACTTGTTACCAGGCAGGTTGGGGATGCATACCGAAAGTCACAAAAAGACCACACAACCTTCCTTGCACAGTCGCAGGAGATGCGGTCCCAATTGAATGAATGGCAGCGTGAACTGGCTCGTCTGCAAAGTACGCGTGAGATCATCAGCAAAGATTTGGCTGTCATGGAAGAGAGACAGCGTGCAATGCTGCAGGCTCAACAGGATATCCTTTCTGAGAAGGTCAGGGTTGAAGATGAGGCGCGGTTGGGAGCTGAAAGGAGGGCAGATGCCAATAAGGATGTTGAGCGGTTACAGCAAGAACATGACGAAGCGAAGACCCAGGCAGAATCCGCTCGCGTTGCCTTGCAAGAGCGCGTGACGGATAGGAGAAAGATCGAAGAACTGCTGCATAAAGTTCGTGGTGAGCAGGATGTAACTATCACGCAGAAAGCCGAACTCGTTGCCCGTCTGGATGAGTTGCAATCCCGAATGGATAACCAGCAAGCAAGATTATCTGGGGTGGATGGATTGATCGCTTCTGCATTGCAGATTGTGAACCAGGCTGAACAAAAAGGTAAGGCTGCGCAATCGGCTTTGTCGAAGGCGGCCGATGCGCATGGGCGGGTGGAAAAATTGTTCCAGGAAGCCCAGGTGTGCGCAACCAGGTTGGAACAGGAGCACCAGGGGAAAAACGAGCAACATGCCAAGCTCTCCACAGAAAGAGCGCGTCTGCAAGTACAAATTGAGGTTTTGGAGCAGGCTGAGGCATCGCTGACTGGATACGCAGATGGAACACGATTTCTCCTGGATGCTATCAGGGAATCCCGGCTGAACGCGCGCGGTGCTCTAAGTTCCATGCTGGAGGTACGGGCCGATCTGGAAACAGCTATCACCGCCGCACTCGGGGATGCATTGGATGCCATTGTGGTTGCATCCCAGTCAGATGAGGAAACAGCCCTTTTATTGTTGGATGATGATGCAAAGCGAGCAGCATTATTATCGATGGATTTACAGTCCAACTCCCAGGAAGTGAAAGAGCCGGACGATACTGCCTGTTTGGGGGTTGCATCTCGATTGGTCAAATCGCCCGGAGAGATTCAAAAGGCAATAAACCTGTTGTTGGGACAGACCTTGGTTGTCAAAGATCGCATGGCAGCAAGACGGATCATGTCAAAACAACCGCAGATTGTCAGGATAGTGACATTGCGCGGGGAGGTTTTCCGTGCGGATGGCGTAATCCTGGCCGGGAAGCCGCCTCGTTCCGGAACCCTGAGCAGGCCGCGCCAGCGCAAGGAGCTGCAATCTGATCTGGAAGCGGTTGAGCAGAACTTGGTAGTATTGGAATCAGTGTTGGCTGACTTAATGGAACAGTTGAGAAAAGCCCAAGATCAAATGCGGACGCATCAGGAGGAAATTCAGCGAGGTCAAGCATATTTGGACGAAGCCCGTCTTGCACAACAACAGGCTTCTCTAGAGCTTGAGTCCGCCCAACGCCAGTATCAATGGCAATTGGATCAAAAAGAACAATTGCAGGCGCAGACTGCCCAGGCTAAGGACGAGATCGGGATAATAAATTTGGAACTGATCCAGGTGGAGACCCGCTCTGCTGAAGTTCAGAAGGATTTGCGGAATTTATCTGCCCAAATCTCTGGTTTGGAACTCGAAGAATTGCAAGATCAGGTGACTTACTGGAATACCCGATGTGCGGTTGTTGAGCGTGGGTTGGCGGATGCTCGTTCTCGCCAGGATGAACGCCATCGGGAGACAGAGCGATTCGAGGTTCAAAGAACTGCCATATCGCGCAGGCAGGATGAAATTGCAAGTTCATTGGAAGAATTGGCGAACAAAAGGTTTGAATTACACCATCAAGAAGCAGAATTAACCGGTCAGGTGGCAGCCCTACGGCTGAAAATTGATCCGGCGGAGCGGCAGCTTTCAGAAACTGAAAAACAGGAAGCCTTGCTCCAGGAAAAAGAACTGACGGTACAGCGTACCCTTGCTTCGGAGGAGCGGCTGTATGGTCAATTCCAGATGGAACAGGTTCGTCAGCAAGAAGTATTGGATGCGCTGCGCGAGAAGATCGAAGATGATTTTGGGCTGGTGCAATTTACATATGCCGCAGATGTGGATGGTCCCGTACCGCTTCCGTTTGACGGGATGGTAGAATACTTGAATGAAGTAACCGAACTCCCCGTGGGACTTGAAGAGCAAGTTACCCAGCAACGAGCCATGTTACGTCGCATGGGTCCGGTCAACCCGGAGGCCCAGCAGGAGTTTGAATCGGAAACTGAGCGCTATACGTTCCTGACAGAACAGGTTGCTGATCTCCGCAAGGCGGAGGCGGACCTTCGCCAGGTGATTGCCGAGTTGGATGAACTCACCCAGCAGGAATTCAGCAAGACATTCGACGCTGTTGCAAAAGAATTCCGTGATATTTTTGTCCGTCTGTTTGGGGGTGGGTCAGCGCGCTTGCTTCTGACTGATCCTGATAACCTGGTGGATACCGGTATCGATATTGAAGCTCGCCTGCCGGGACGGCGCGAGCAGGGACTGGCTCTGCTTTCGGGCGGTGAGCGAAGCCTGACAGCGATCGCATTGGTATTTGCCCTTTTGAAAGTATCACCGACACCCGTCTGCGTGATGGATGAAGTGGATGCTATGCTCGATGAGGCCAACGTGGGCCGTTTTCGCGACCTGCTGCTGGAGTTGAGCCAAGACACCCAGTTTGTAATCATTACCCATAACCGCAATACCGTACAAGCGGCGGATGTTATCTATGGCGTAACCATGGGTCGTGACTCTGCCAGCCAGGTGATCAGCTTGCGGCTGGATGAGGTGAGTGATGAATATCTGCGGCGCGGGTGAAACCGATTAACAAAAGAGAGCGAGTCCCTGATTGAAAAGGGGCTCGCTCTTTTTTTTATATTGGCATTTGGCTATGGGGAGGTGGACTGGCCGAAATACTTGTTGAATTCTGTGGCCAGGTCCGGTTGGTCAGGTACACGATCCTGCCAGTAATCGTGAATGGTGATTTCGACAACTTCCCGCAAACCATCCAGCCATTCCTGGAATTTCTGCTCGCGCAGGGTTTGGTATTCCTGGGCGGAGTACGGCCGCTCTTCGTGGCCCAGAACCTGGATGATGTGATAGCCGAAAGAAGTTTGGATTGGCTGGCTGATTTCACCTATCTCCAATTCGAAGGCAACGGTTTCGAATTCCGCGACCATCTTGCCGCGTCCGAACCAGCCCAGATCCCCGCCGCTATCTTTGTTACTGGTATCTGTTGAGTATTCTGCTGCCAATTCTGCAAAATCGGCTCCGTCATCCAGCATAGCTAGGATGATGGTTGCAGTGGCCTCGTCGGCTACCAGGATGTGCCGGGCCCAAACCTGTTCCTCGCCTTGGGCTACATCTGCGGTTTTGGCATCCATGACTTTTTTACGGAGCAGGGAATTCTCATAGATCCGGCGATATTCCGCCTCCGTCATGCCAATTGCATCGAAGTTTTCCAGGTTTGTCTGATATGACTGCTGGAAACCTTCCAGAGTGTATGGAGTCGCAGTCGGCGGGATAGTTGTTGGCGTTGCCGTTGGCGCTGCTGTTGCGTTGGGATCCAGCGTGGCAGTGGGCAGGGGCGTGGATGTTGGTTGGGGCACGGAAGTCGGTGTAAGGGTAACCAATGCCATCTGTGTTGCCGATAAGGTGGATGTAACGATCAGTGAAGGTGTAATGGTGGCTGTGGGAGTCCCATTTGGATAGAAACTGAAATCTGCCCGAATAGCCTCTTCGATCTCTGCTTCCGAAACCGTAATCTCCAGTTTCTCGGCTTCCTGTCGGATTAAGATCTCATCCACGATCTGGGTGATCGTATCACTCCCAACGAGAACGGGGGAATTGAGTTTGGTTGCAATCTCATTCAGCGCAGACGAGAAGTATTCGTCTGTTGTGGGATCCACACCAAACATGAGAGCAAACTGGTAATTCTGCAAATACTGGTTGATCAGTTGCTGCCGGGCCAGACGAACACGGGCCTGAAACTCGCTTGTTCTGACGGTTGTATCGCCCACCTCGATGATCGGTTGCCGGGCTTGGATTACAGTCTGGTTGAGAATACCATATGCAATCAGCAAGATTACAACAACAATGACCCCGATTGCACCATAGGTAATAGCCTTAACCTGGCGGCGTTCACGCTCCAACCTTGCAAGGTGTTTCTTGGTAATGACTTTCGTTGATTGGGATTTTGCCATAGGAGCCTTCCTCGACGGAATCGCAGGGCATGGCGAATCTTTACATGCCCAGTGAGTCGAGTGGGATAAGGTTAATCGTTATCCCATGTCCCGCCAGTGAAGGGCAGGAGCGCAATATGGCGGGCACGTTTAATGGCGTGAGCCAGGGCGCGTTGGTGCTTTGCGCAGGTGCCGGTCTGGCGGCGTGGACGGATTTTGCCTTCTTCGGTTGTGAAGCGGCGCAGGATATCTACCTGTTTGTAATCGATCGCCAGGTGTTTTTCAGCGCAGAACTGGCAAATCTTGGGGCGCGCATAGTAGCGGCGTTCTCCTCCCTGTTCGCGATC
>JBFYSM010000265.1:0-2787 GCA_041301605.1 Chloroflexota bacterium
AATAGGGGAAGATGGGGGTGGTGGCTTCTCCGCCCACACGCCCCCCGCCCCCCAAGTTATTGATATGATACATAATTTTCTAAGAAAAAACAATCCATCGATTGACAGATGTATGTCAATCTGATAATATATGTCCACTTTTTTGGCAAGGAGAACTCATGCAGCCCGAAACCCAAACACTTACCGACACCGTTTCCCTTACACCCTCCGCCGTCCAGGCGGTAAAGGAACTGCTAACGCAACGCAACCTGGCAGGAGGCGCCTTGCGCGTTTACGTTGCCGGGCGAACCTGCTCCGGCCTGCAATATGGCATGGCCCTGGATAATAACCCCGGCGAGACCGATCTCATCTTCGAAACCGATGGCGTCAAGGTTATCGTAGACAACCAATCGATCGAATACATGCGCGGTTCCACGATCGAGTTCGTGGATGATGAGCGCGGCAAAGGGTTCATGGTCAACAACCCAAACATGCTGCCCACCTGCAGTTGTGAAAGTGGTTCCTGCGGTTGATATAAGGGAGTAGAATAAAGAAATTCAGCCCGTCTCGTTTGAGGCGGGCTGTTTGTTGGATGCGTATGGTAACTAGCGCCCGCGCGTCAGGGCAATGATGGCGCCGAAGATGCCCAGGAAAACGAGGCCAAAGATCACCATCCCAATCGGGAACCGGACGATTGCAAAAGTGCTCTCCTCCACGAAAGTCGGGATGGCGATGGTGGGTGGGGGGGTAAACGTGGGCAGGCGGGCCGAGGTCCCTTCCGCCGGGAAGGCTGCCGCCAGCGTTGGATCGATGGTGGGTGTGGTGAGGGGCGTTGGCAGCGGCGGAGGCTCGACAACCGGCAATGCACCAGACGATGATGAAATCGATACATATGGTGCATAAACCCATGCCTGTTTGCTGGCAATGCTGATATAGCGCACCAAAATCCACTCCCCGTCCGCGGTTTTCCCCAATGCTGGGACCTGCTGTCCAGCCATCAATATCCCCACCGGCGGATAGGTATACGAACTTGGACCGGCATAGACACGAACCTGGAGTAGATTGGTGTAAACGGTTACGAATGGACCGGGCGGTGTGCCGGTAACCGTTGGGATGGAGCCAGTTGGCTGCTGGGCTAAGACGCTCCCCGCAACTGGAACGCCCACCCCCCAAAAAAATGCCAAACCCACCAGGCACAACGACCAGAAAAGGATTTTGACTGTAGAGCGATGGGCACAAAACGACATCTTCACAAAATCCAGGGCATCCCGGTTACCCCCTGCGGAGTGCGGAAACAAAAACACCCACAAAACCAAGGATAGCCAAAACAAGGATCACAAAACCCAGCGGGAAATGCTCGCCGTTATCCTGGCCGTCGAAGGCAACTTCCGTACGCGCCGGAGGCGGTGTAAAGGTTGGCATGCGCGTGGCTGTCGGCTGGATGGTGAACTGGGCGGCCAGTTGATAGTCGATGGTTGGGATAATGGGCGTTGGCGTCGGCGGCGGCTCGATGATGGCCAATAAACCCGGCGTAAGTTCAATATACGTTGGGGAGGCATAAACCCAGCCTCTCCCGTTCGGAAGGTTGGAATCAGAAATCACGATCCATTCACCGGCCGGGGAACGTCCGATGACCGTGCGCTGATCCCCCGGATATAAATAACCGATCACATCATAATACACCGAGTGCGGCCCGGCGCGGACGTTGAGCCTGTCATCGTAAACGACCGTCATCGTCACCGTCCCGGGCGTGGCTGTTTCCTGCTGCTGCGCCTGTACAGCCCCCAAGGGATGGAGGGCGGAAAACATCGCTGCCAACCCCAGGGAAACGATCACAAATATCAGGCTTTTCTTGGTGGAAAATTGCATCCTTATTGATCTCTCTGCGTAGAATTAAGCAAAGGCGATTATAATCGAAAGCATGGAAAGACGAATTTTTCACGGTAACATCACCCCTACAGATATTGCACAGGCGATCCTGGCTGAATTCAACCGCGGCAACCTGCGCACCCAGATGTTCGGCGAGAGCAACAACCTGACCGTCCAGATCGCGACGCGGCAGGGATCCATGTCCGGCGGACAGACGGCGCTGGCCGTCAACATCCAGCAGGTCGAGGATGGGGTTATGCTGCAAATTGGGAAGCAGCAATGGCTGGGGACTGCAGCCAGCCTGGGAGCGACCGCCATCGCCGTGCTCCGCAACCCGTTCAATCTGATCGGCCGTCTCGATGATATTGCCCAGGATGTCGAGAACCTGTCCCTGACAGAAAAGGTCTGGCTGGTGGTTGGCAACGTGATCCGTACCGCTGGCGCCAGTCACGAATTATCGGATCGCTTGAACCGGTTGGCCTGCGAGTTCTGCGGCACTGCCAACCCGGTCGGCGAGCCAAACTGTGTTGCATGTGGTGCACCCCTCGGAGATGCCCATCCGACAACCTGCCCTCACTGCGGCTTCGTGGTCAGCAGGGATGAAACAAAATGCCCCAACTGCGGGAATGCACTATAGAACCTATCTGAAAACTCTTGTGGGAATGGCTGCCATACCGTTCCGCCAGGGCGAGGAGCCCAGGCTACAGATTTCCGGATAGATATTCCTTACGAAAAAAGGCGGATACTTAATCCGCCTTTTCGTTCCATCCGAATCGAACGAAAAATCACTGCCCATGTTGTATAATAGTACAAAGTCCCCCCGTGAGGAGCCATGATCAGCCCGGAGCTACTCGAATCGAAAATCCAGGCATTGGTGGAAGTGACGCTCTCCAGCCTGCTGCCCAGCAATAAGGATGAAGATCGAATTATCCAGAAAAT
>JBFYSM010000272.1:0-2921 GCA_041301605.1 Chloroflexota bacterium
GGCCTTGGCAGAACAAAAATTGGTGGTCCATAAGGTTGGGGAAACGATCTACCGGGGAGGGCAGCCGGTCCGTTCCCATGACCGCACCCCCCTCTGGCACCTGACCCGGCCAGGACTCTCCCTGGCCTTGCGGAGCTGGGGCGTGCCGAAGAATGTGTCATTCAATTCCCGCAAGGAATGCAACCTGTACCAGATCGGAAGCAAACACCGCCACATCTCCCGCCTGTGGCCGGCCTGGCTCAAGGCAGCCTGGCCGCAGGTCGAGGTTTGGGCTGGCTGGTGCGAGGTGGGCATACCGGGATCATCCATGGTTCCCGATGGGTTGGCCTGGGGAGAAGTGCAGGGACATGAGGCTTTGTTCTGGCTGGAGGTGGGGGATGAACACAAATCCCGGCAACAGATCGCGGCCCAGATGCGCCAGCGCCTGCAGGCGGGCAGGAGGGTGTGCAAGACCTCCGGTGTAGACCTGGTTTTTGTTCTGCTGGGGCCGCGCTGGGTGCGCGATTCTGCCCGGCGAGGCTGTTCCAGACTCACCGACGATGTAGCCATTGTGATGGCGGATTGGAAGCGCTTCGGGGAATTGCCGGTTGTGGAATGGGGGGCGGTGCGAAATCAGGGCGATTGAACCCAAGGTCTGACAGGTTGGGTTTTTCTTAGTTCGCTGTTTAGAGAATCAGGTAACCATCCTACGAAGCATCCGACATGATTTGCCCAAAGCGATCCCGCCAGGGTGCCAGGTGCTCGCGCAGGAAATCGAGCCATTCCTTGAAGTTTCCATCATCTCGGAGTGGCGGTACAACAAAACCGCAATGGGCCACCTTGTCGGGGAAGGCCCTGGAATACATCCCGTTATAAGGGGATTCCCCGGCTTTCTTCACCAACTTGCGGGCAGTCTTCTCACCTGCATCATCCATCGCCAGCCAGAAATCGACCTGGTGGGGATGGATATTTTTCGATTTGAGTAACCTGTATTTCCCGCTTAGATCGATCGCCTTTTCATTGCAGCCGCGTTTGAATACCCACCGATATCTACGGAAATCTGAGAGCGGTTTCAGGAGGAGATAGCTCATTTCCATGGCGTAGCAGGAGGCGACGTCGATCTCGCCGCCGCGCCACCTATCCTGACCAATGACCGCAACGGTTAGTGGGGGTGGGATGCTCATGTTTTCCTCTCTTGTATAAAGTGAAAGGAAGATTCCTGGTATTGCTGGTTTAGGGTGGATATCGATTTACGGATGAACAACCCGCAATCCGAGATGCTCTTCATACCCTTCGAAATCGCTGTCATTGTGTAAGAGCTCATGCTCGTTTTCGATACAATAGGTGGCGATCAGGCTGTCAATCGTTCTTCGAACCGTTATCCCCTTGCGCCGCAAGAGACGGTAGTTGCGGGCGCTTTTCAGCGCCAGGGCAGGGCTGACCATCTGCACCTGGAGATATTTGCCGAGGGCATGACGGGCTTGTTCGAAATCGGCATCCTCCCGGAATCCCTGCAGGATTTCAGCCAGGATGAGATCGCCGATCAGGATGGGGACTCGATCCACGACAGTATGCAGATAATCCGATTGCGGATTTACGACACCGTTGAAATAGTCGATCCAGACGGTGGTATCAACGACCAGCATGGTCAACCCTCCGTGCGCGCGAGCCGCATTTCGTGCAGATTTCCTTCCCAATTCAGCTTGCCGCGCAGGGCGCGGATCTCGCCTTGCTCGCGCAGCAAGATCAACGTGCGCAAAGCTTCGTGCACCACTTCGCGCTTGGTTTTGATCCCGGTCAGCTTCTGGGCGCGTTCGACCAGTTTATCGTCAAGAACGATGTTAGTTCGCATTCCTTGCTCCTGTTTGTGTGTATAATTATATCAATCAATGTGTATTGTACCCCAAACCACCAGCATCGAGCGACTGCCTGTATCCATTCCACCCGGGCCAATCGTCTCCCATTCCTCCATTTCTTATGCCAGCCGCGCCACCTTCTCCGCTTTAATGTAGGGCTCGTCGCGCCTGGGATCCATCTCGACCACCCCGATCACCAATACCGGTGCACTCGTGTGGATGAAGCTGCGCGCCTGGCGGTATGCATCCGGGAACAGAACCACATCCAGCATCCCCGACAGATCTTCCAGGGTCAGGAACATCATCGTCTCGCCCCTGGCGGTCCGGCTGCGATGACCGCTCTGGCGCAGCCCGGCCACCGTAACCCGCTGGCCAACCCGGCCGGCAGCTTCGACCGTCGTGATCGCCCCGATTTCACCGATCTGATCCGCCAGCAGTTCAAGCGGGTGGGCCTCCAGGCTGATCCCAAGCAGTTCCTGCTGGGCGGCCACCTTCTGTTCCAGGGTCCAGTCTTCCCCGCTGGAATCCTCCCAAGCGAAGAGGCTCATCTGCCCAGCCTGCCAGCTGCCCTGCTGCAGACGCCGCAGGATGGCCGGGATGGTGCCGAATCTTTCCAGCGCCCCGACGCGGGCCATGTTCTCGGCCTCGACCGGGCGTGGATCAACCCGCGCCAGGAAGTTTTCCAGGGATGGGAAAGGCTGGCAGCCTACAATGCGTTCGATGGTGCGGCGGGTCAGTTCCCGAACCTGGTCCAGCCCCATGAACAAAACCTTCTGCCCATCCACTTCCCGGACGGCGAAATGGGGGGCGGCATGGTTGACATGTGGGGGGCGGATGACCAGCCCCATCCGCCGGGCTTCTCCCAGGTAGACGCGCTGGCTGTAATAGCCGCCCCAATTGGCCAGCACTGCGGCCATGAATTCGGCGGGAAAGTGAGTTTTACACCAGGCTGAGCGCCAGCCCACCTTGGCATACGAAGCGGCATGTGCCTTTGGGAAGCCATACCCGGCAAAGGCGGCCATCATCTCCCACACCCTTTCCCCTCTTTCTACCGGCACGCCGCTGCGGGCCTGGGCTTCCGAGATG
>JBFYSM010000207.1:0-8812 GCA_041301605.1 Chloroflexota bacterium
CACTGACGCGCTCGGTCTCGCTGGCTTTCGCCGGGCTGGCCTGCCTGTGGGCCTGGTTCATCCTTAAGGAGCGCAAGAAAGCGGTTGCCATCTTCCTGGCTGTCACCGTTGTCGTCCTGCCTTGGGTGGTGCGCAACAGCCTCCTGCACCAGCGCCTGACCGGCGTTGAGTCTGCTCTTGGTTATGACCTTTACGTTGGCTATCACCCCGAAGGTACGGGCACCTTCCAGTACGGCATTTCGATTGACCTGATCCCAATGCTGGATGACGGCAAGCGCGACGAGATCGGGCAGGAACTGGCCTGGGGCTTCATCAAGGATGACCCGGGCCGCGTCCCCTACCTGGCCGTCCGCCGCCTGGGGTACTTCTTCGGGCTGGAACGCCGGGCGGTCACATACTTCTACTCCAATAATTTCTTCGGCTACATTCCACAGCCCTTGTTGTTGACCATCGCCGCCATCCTGCTGCTGCCCTTTGTTGTCGTGAGTACTTCATCCATGTTTGGGCTGGCGCTCACCCGCTGGCGTGCGGAAACCACCCTGATGGGGTTATTCATCCTGGGATACCTGACACCGCATGTGTTCATCATTGCCGAGGAACGCTTTCACTACACCCTGGTACCCTTCCTGGCCATCCTGGCCGGGCTGGCCTGGATCTCCGGCCTGCCAGCCCTGCGCGAGCGCTGTTGCACTCCCCGGGGACGCCTGGCCATCCTGCTTGCCGTTCTGGCCGTCATCCTGCTGGTAGCCAACTGGGGCTTTGAACTTTCAGGGAATGCAGAATTGCTCTTGAAGCTGATCGGTCCTGAAGGCAACCAACTACACCTGTCATATTGAGGTCAACATGATCCGTAAACTCCTTGGCCCCAAACTCAACATTGACTGGAAGATCGCCGTACTAACCATCGTCAGCACCCTGCTGATCATGTTCGATTGGTATAACATCGGTTTCCAATATATCCGCGAATCCCTTTGGTGGTTCCCGAATAAAGGACTTGAGCGGATTTTCATCTACTTCATCGTTCCAATGTTGATCAGCCTGCTCATCTTCCGCGATGACCCCCGCAAAAATGGTTTCACCCTCGGCGATTGGAAAGCCGGGATCGTGCTGACCTTGCTGGGCATCCTGCTGATCGCGCCCATCCTGTGGCTGGTCAGCCGAGGGGATGGCACCATGCAATCCTATTACCAGGATGAACTGTCCGGGCTGCCCTGGAACACGTTCATCGATTTATTCGGCTGGGAATATATCTTCCGCGGCTGGTTGTTGTTTGGTTACGCTCGCAAGTTCGGCCCGGAGGCCATCTGGCTGCAGGCGGTCCCCTTTGCAATCGCCCATGTGACCAAGCCGGCAGTGGAAACCTTTTCCACCATCTTCGGAGGTTTTGCCTTTGGCTGGGTCGCCTGGCGGACAAAGTCGTTCCTGTATCCGTTCTTGATCCATTGGTTCGTTTCATCTTTCGTCATCCTGGTCGCGGCAGGTGCGATTGGTTGAGTTCACATTACGACCCGCGACGGAAGCTGATTTCCCGGCCATCCGCTCCCTGGTGCGGGTGGTGCACATCAATCCTTCGGGCTTGAATTGGAAGCGTTTCATCCTGGCTGTGACGTTGGATGAAAAGATGATCGGCTGCGGGCAGGTGAAACCCCATCATGACGGCACCCGCGAACTGGCCTCGTTAGCCGTTTGGCCCGAATATCGTCGTCAAGGGGTGGCCAGGGCGATTATAGCAAATCTCATGTCAGAGAATCCACCGCCTTTGTACCTGATGTGCCGTTCGGAGTTGGGAGTATTTTATGAGAAGTTTAGCTTTCAATTGGTTCCAATTAAAGAATTATCACCATACTTCCGGCGCATGATGGGTTTGGCGAAAGCTTTTTTGCCCGTGGAGATCCTCGTCATGGTGTACAATGGGGCAGGGAGTTCTGCATGAAAAATGTTCTCTTGATCATCTATGGTATCCTGGTCGGCCTGCTGGTGGCAGGCGTGTTGTGGCTTACCCTGGCCCCGCCGCGCGGCGCGCCGGTTGCGCTCTTGCCTACGCCCACGCCGCAAATGATAACCGTGTACGTGTCAGGCGCAGTGGCTTCCCCCGGAACCTACGCGTTGCCTGAGAACAGCCGCATCGAGGCAGCCATCCAGGCGGCGGGCGGGTTCCTGCCCAGCGCGGAAGATGAAGCCTTGAACCTTGCAGCCCGCCTGTTTGATGGCGAGCAAATCATCGTTCCGGCGCGCGGTGGGGAGAGCCATGCCATCGGCGGCAAGATCAACATCAACACGGCCACGTTGGAGGAGTTGGATAGCCTTCCGGGTATTGGTCTTACCACGGCCCAGAATATCCTGGATTACCGGCTTGCTTTCGGCGCATTCCAGAGCATCGAGGAGATCCAGAGTGTGACCGGGATTGGCCCATCGACCTTCGAAGAGATCAAGGATTACATCACGGTTGGCCCATGACGCATAACGGCCATTTCGATTTCCTGGCGCCCATCTACGACCGGGTGATCCACTATGCAGATTCCGAGTCCATGATTGCGCTGGCGGGCTTGCCGGTACCTGGCCGCTTGCTGGATGCTGGCGGCGGGACCGGGCGCGTGGCGGCGAGTTTGAAGGGTTATGCCAGTCAAGTCATCGTTACCGATCTTTCCTACCCGATGCTGCAACAGGCTGCGGCAAAAGATTTGACAACCTCCTGCGCAGAGACGGAAATCCTGCCATACCCGGATGCCAGTTTCGAACGCGTGATCATGGTGGATGCCCTGCATCATGTAGCGGACCAGCAGGCCACCGCCCGTGAACTCTGGCGGGTGCTCGAACCGGGCGGCAGGTTGGTGGTAGTCGAACCGGATATCGAGTGTTTTGCGGTCAAATTGATCGCATTATTCGAGAAGCTATCCCTGATGCGCAGCCATTTCCTTGCAAAGAAACAAATGCAGTCGGCTTTTTCTTTTCCTGATTCCAGTACAAAGGTAACCCTACAAAATTGTAATATCTGGTTGATTTTGGATAAGAAATAGCGGATAATATCCCTATAAACCCAACTTTCAAGAACGAGGAGGCAGTATGGAAGAGAAAAACAAGAAACTCAAGTTGATGCGGTTCTGGCTGTTTGGCGTTTTCGTGATTGTATTTGCTGCCCTGACAGCCTTCCTGTATGTGCCAACAAAGGGGGACCTGGTATTGGCCATCACAAGTGCCTGGTTGATTTGGCTGATCCTGGCAGTCGTCTGTGTACTGATCTATTTCATCTACAAGTGGATTTTGGACCGCAAGAAATAACCTGTCGATACCCTGAAAACGGAGTGCGTCAACGCACTCCGTTTGGTTACTTGGTGATGAGGGGGATCAATCGGATAAAATCTTCCTGGCAATGACCATGCGGTGGATCTCACTGGTGCCTTCGCCGATGGTCATCAGTCTGGCATCCCGGTACATCCTTTCGACCGGGTATTCGCGGCTGTATCCATATCCCCCATGGATCTGGATGGCATTCCGGCATACCCGTTCAGCCATTTCGGTCGCGAACATCTTTCCCATGGCCGCCTCCTTTGTGTAAGGCCGGCCTTGTTCTTTCAGCCAGGCGGCACGGTAGAGCAGGTACCGGGCAGCCTCGATCTCGGTTGCGGCATCCGCCAGCATCCACTGGATGGCTTGAAGGTTTGCGATGGGAGCTCCAAAGGCCTCCCGCTCCTTAGCGTATGAAACTGATTGCTCGAATGCAGCCTGTGCCAATCCGAGTGAAATTGCGCCAATGCTGATCCGTCCGCCATCCAGCGTGGTCAGGGTATGATGGAGGCCGCGCCCCTCCTCCCCGATCAGATGGTCCAATGGCACGCGGACATCCTCGTAGGTCATGGCGTGGGTGGGGGAGCCTTTTACGCCCATCTTTTTCTCCGGGGGATCAATGTGCAGGCCGGGGGTATCCGTAGGCACCAGGATCATGCTCAAGGAGTGTGAGCCGCCCTTGGATTCTGTCCGCGCCAGGGTGATGGTGTATTCGGCAATGCTGGCGTTGGTGCACCACATCTTGGAACCGTTGATAACCCATTCGTTGCCAACCTTTTCGGCTTTGGTGCGCACACCGCCTTGCAGATCCGAACCGGCGCCAGGCTCGGTTAGGGCCAGTGAACCAAGTTTGTTCTTCCCGCTGGAAACCAGGGGCAACCATTTTTGCTTCAACTCATCCGATCCGTAGAGCACGATTGGTGATGTTCCAAGACCGTTGTGGGCGGCGATGGCCAATGCCGTTGACCCGCATCCCCAGCCGAGTTCCTCGATAGCAATGGCCGCGCTGATGGAATCCACCCCGGCGCCGCCATACTGTTCGGGGATGTTCAACCCCAGCAGGCCAAGCGGTCCCATCTTGCGGACAGCCGGCCAGTTGAACTCGCCCGTCTCATCGGTTTCGCGGGCTTTGGGTTGAACCTCGGCTGCCACGAAATCGTGAACGGTCTTCTTCCACATGCGTTGTTCTTCAGTTAATTCATAGTTCATGGTATCTCCTCCAAATCTGGCGAAAGTTTTAGTGAAGGAAACGCCCATCGCCAACTGGTGATGGGTGTTGTTATAAGGTAATGACTTTCTCCGCCTGCACCTGGGCTTCGATGATATCCCCCATTCCGCCCACAATGCCGGCCTTGACCTTCACTTCCAGGCCGAAGAAGTTCAGGCAGGTCGAGCAGACGATCAACCGCACGCCATGCCTTTCGAGTGCTTGTAATGACTCCAGCACGGGCGAGCCTTCACAGACCAGTTTCACACCGTCGGTATAGAAGCAGATTGCGTTGGGCAACAAATCGCTCTGGCTGATAAGTTCGAAGTATTTATTGATCAATTTCTGTGGCAGCGGATCGGCGGCTTTCCCCATCCCGTTGTTGGTGATCAACAAAACGGTGTCCTTGTTATTCATTCATCTTCTCCTTGTTGTTCTGGTTTGTCGTCTTGATATTCAGCCAGCCATTCGCGTGCTTCGGCGATCTTTTCTTTGGGAACAAAGATTTGCACCTTTCCCAGACCATCAACCATCACGGGAAAGACATGGTGCCCAACTGCTTCCTGGAACAATTCGACCGGGATACCCTCTGCCTCCAGAAGGCTCTTGATGGCCTCCGCGTCCAGGCGACCGAACACTTCGGTCAACATCTCCCACTTAAGTTCATCCATTGTGCCTCCGATTGTTATTCCGCCTTCTTATCCTGGGTAATCTTGTTTTCGAGCGCTTGGAATATCCCAGCCTCGAGTGTGCTGCCTCGTTTGCGCCGCAGGTTGACTGCATAGTTGAGGCGCTCGCCTTCACCGCGGCAAATAAGCCATCCCTGCTGACTAAGAGTCTTCAATGCTTCATCCAATTCTGTGTTGCTGAGATGCTGATCTTCAGGCATGTTGTCGATCGCTTCCACGATCGCGGTGCGCGTCATTTCGATTTCCCGCAACATCAGGCGCATAACCCGGCGCAGGTTCTGCGGGAGTTGGGCCAGATCCAATGCGCTGATACCTTCTTCACTTTTCTGGATCTCGAGGTTTTTTTGCAAGCGGTCGAATATACTTTCACTCATAGATCCTCGCTTTCAGAACATTTCCGGCATACCGATGGGCTCTGGTTGCGGCTGGCAAACACTGCACCAGATCGCATCGGCTACCACCAGTCCTTTAGGCGTGTTGTTGTTGCCCAGATACATGCACAGGAAGGTGGGCAACTTGGCGGCATGATCCTTGCAGACGGCTCGTCCGCAGAAATGGCATACGGCATGCGCAGGTTTATCGCAGAGCCAGCATAACATGGTTACCTACCTTAGAATGCCAGGATTGCCTGGGCTACATCGCGCAGGGCTTGTGACCAGGGATGATCGGGGAAACGCAGGGAGAAAATATCAGCTGAGCCCATGTCAACCATTTCTTCGTTCAACGGCATGACACCCGCCACTCTCGCATTGTATGTATTCTCAACCGTCTCGCGGATCTGGTCCGGGTTGTAACGAGACAAGACTTTGTTGATAACCAACAGCAAATTGGGAACATCCAAGCTGCGGGCGATGTCGACTGTCACAGCCGTGCCCTGGAAGTCTTGCTGATCGGGGCGCATAATGATGATGAGAACATCCGAAATGGCGATGGACAGCAAAGTCTCTTCATTCAAGCCGGGGTGGGTATCGATGAAGAGATAATCCAATTGCAGTTCCTTCAACAAAGTGTTCAAGCCCTTGTTGAGAAGGTTGACATCATAGCCCTCACGAACCACCCGGCTGATTTCCAGGCTGTTCATGCTGGAAGGGATCAGCCAGATCGGTTTACCGGTCAGTTGTTGGCAGCCAGGGCCGGCTTTGAGATCCTTGCCAAGCGAATGGGCCACATCCTTGATTTCACATTGACCGTGCAGGTAATCGTTCAATGTGTTCCCCATATGGGTTTCATCCAAGCCAAACAGAACATGGATGCCAGGGGATAGGATATCGGTATCCACGATGCCAACCCGCTTGCCTTGCATGGCAGCCTGGGCAGCCAGGTTCGAGGTGGTGTTGGATTTGCCAGTCCCGCCTCTGAATGAATGGATGGAAACGATTTTTCCCATAATCTAACCTCCGGTGGTTTCTTTCGTTGAGCCAATTTTCTGCCCCAGGGATTGGAAGATGTCGATACCGCTACTCTCCTGGGATCTGGCTTTTTCAGCCAGCGCTGTTTCGAGACTCTTATAGATCGAGCTATCTGGTTCAAGATAGGTGCCCCGCAAGAAGAGCATGGCATAACTGCCGATTTCTTTCCGCTGGGTTTCCATTTGATGTCGGAATCCATCTATCTGTGACTGGACAGCCGTGCGCATTTTGATATCCGTGAATTTTTCGATATCCTTCTTGAGAATGCCGATGCGTGCCTGTAGGCGCAGTAATTCTTTGATCCGGTTGGCCTTTTCTTTCCCGAACCTGTTTTCTAATGGCACCATCATTGCATCGAGATCGTCAAGTTTCTGGATTGCGGCCACCTCTCCCTTTTCCACTCGTTCACTGCTGACGCCCAATTGCTCGGCAATATTCTTTTTCTCCTGCTTGAGGCCAAGTTTGATGAATATTGTAATAAAACCTGCTGCGCCGCCACCTGCAATGACAGCATAGAGCAACAGCCAGCCGGTATTGACGCGTGTAACCAGGTTGTTGTAACCGGTGTGGATGGCGATGGGGAGCAGGATGCCCAGGATCCACGAACCGGCACGGGCGGGCAAGCGATAACCGCGTGTTACACCCAGTATGATCCCGATCATCGCAGTTGAGGCGGCATGCATCAAGTTGGTGGAGATGACCCGCGAGATGGCATTCACCAGGGCTGCCTGGGGGTTACCCAGGATATATTCGAAGTTTTCGAATACGGCAAAACCGATCCCCACCCCGAAACCGTAAATGGCCCCATCGATGAAATATGTAAAACTCTTCCGGCGTACCAGGATGATCAAGATCAGGGATTTCAGGATCTCTTCAACAACAGGGGCTACGAAGCGCACCATTCCATAATAGTCGACCCATCCCATCTTGATGGTCTGAGGATTGATCAACGCGGCCAGAAAATACGCCATCCCGCCATATACAAAACATACAACAACGAGTCGGAAGGTTCCAGTTTTGAAGAAGTCAAGCCGATGGATAAAGAATAGCGTCAAACTGGGGATTGCAAAGGCGATCAAAAGGGCAATGGCGGTAATCATCGTCATATGGATATGATACTATAAAAGCGATTGTATCGGATGGAGTTTCCTAAAAAAATGCTGCCCCGTTGGGCAGCATTGAATAATCCATCCAAGGAGAAATTAAAACAGTGCGAGCTGGAATTCCGCACGTTTCCCATCCAGGAGGATAAATGGTGCCGCGCGCTCCGGATGGATGCCAAAACAGCGCAATGCACTCAGTTCGCGTAGTCTCTGCTCCTTGCGGGAGCGCAGGATGGCTTCTGCACCCTTGGGTCCAATCCCGGGGATGCGCAGCAGGTTGTGCCGGTCTGCTTGGTTGAGTTCCACGGGGGCATGGCTTAGGTGTATCCGAGCCCAAGCCAGCTTTGGATCGGTTTGCATGGGCAGGTTGCCATCGCCGCCAAAAGGCAGCTCCTCCACATCGAAGGCATAATCCCGTAGCAGAAAGGAGGCCTGGTAGAGTCGGTGCTCGCGTAATGGTGGGGTGGCAGGCTGGTTTTCGAGAGGGGTATCCTGAATGGGGTTGAAAGCAGAGAAATAGGCACGTTTCAGGTGCAGATTCTTGTGCAACCATTCGGTGGTGGTCAGCAATTCGAGGTCAGATTCGCCTGAGCCGCCGGCTACGAACTGTGTCACGCTGGAAGGCCATTGACCTTTCCAGCCGAGGTGGCCTGGTTGTGTATGGCGGATCTCGTCCACCCAGCGCAACGGACGGATCAATTCCTCGATGAATTGTTTATGCGGGGCGAGTTTTCCCAACCGGGTGGTGTTGGGTGCTTCCAGGTTGACCGAGACGCGATCCGCCAATTGCATGGTGCGCTCGACCTGTTCTTTCTCTGCCCCGGGCATGATTTTGAGGTGGATGTAACCCTTGAAGCCCATCTTCTGTCGCAGGATTTCAGCGGTGGCGATTAGTTTGTCCTGGGTACGGATGCCACCCCCAACCATCCCGGAGCTGAGGAAGAAACCCTCGGCAATTCCTTTGCGATGGAGCATCATGAACAGGCTGGCGTATTCTTCCGGCTGGAAGGTGGCCCGGCGGAAATCGCGCCCGGCCCGGAAGGGACAATAATAACAATCGCGCTCGCAGGCTGAGGTCAGGAGCGTTTTCAGCAATTTGATCCGCTGGCCGTTCGGCAA
>JBFYSM010000208.1:0-8426 GCA_041301605.1 Chloroflexota bacterium
TTCTTATCTTCCCGGATGCGCTGGATGTTGTTGTACATAACCTTGTTGAGGATCGACAACATGTTTTCCATGTTCCTTTCACCGGTCTTTGACAAGGTCAACATGGCTGTCTGCGCCATTAACATGATGACGCCCGAAGGCAATCCATGGCCGGCCACATCACCGATGCAGATGAACAGGGCATCACCCACTCGTAAAATATCGTAGTAATCGCCGCCAACCTCATCCGTAGGACGCATATAGCTGGCAATATCCAGGTCCGGAATCCGACGGGTCTCCTTGTCGGGCGGCAAAATCATCATTTGCAGCCGGCGGGCAACATCCAGTTCCGCGCCAAGCCTCAGGTTTTCCCCGCGCAGTTGCTCGTTCAGGCGGGCGATCTCCTCGTTTGCCTCAGTCAACTCTGCTGTCCGTTCTGCGACCTTCGCCTCCAGGTTGACTGTATAGTCACGGATATCTGACGCCATGGTTTCGAACACCCGTCCGAGTTGACCAATTTCATCCCGACTGCTGAGTTTCATCTCAACATCATATTTCTTGGCAGAAATTTGCTTGGCAGCCTCTGCCAGCATGCGCACATCACGGGTTGCAGCCGCCGAGAAACGCAATGAAACCAGCATAGCCACGAACAGGAAGGCAACCAGGATGGCCAACGAAGACAAACGGATTTCGGCACTCTGGGATTTTATTGACTCGCGAGTCTCGTTGAAAGTCTTGAATATCTCGTTCTCCGGGATAATGATGACAATTTTCCAAACATCATCGCTATAGTTCTTGCTCGTCAAGGGAGGCAGGCTCTCGTACGCAACAACCTGATCGGTTATGGAGGATTGATCGTAGCCCCGATCGCCATTCTGGATGAGGGATGCCATGAATTGGACTTCCGAGTTGGGCGAATCGGACAACCGGCCCCTGTAATAAACCCGGCCTCCCACCTCGATTTCCGAAAACTCGACCTGGAACAACTGAACCCCCGCCTCAGGCATGGCAATGATTTCTCCCTGGTTGTTCATCAGGAAGGAAAAACTGTTATCGGTTACACGGATATCGAGGATATTATCAACGATGCTGGTAAGCTGAATATCAGCACCGACAGCACCTGCGAATTGGCTCGTTTCATAATCCCACAAGGGATAGAACATCGTTACCACCAACTCGCCCGAATCAGAAACATATGGCGCTTCAACAGTCAAGGGGCTGCTGTACTTTGCCTGCAAATCAGGTGTGATAAACCAACGCTCCCATTCCGCAACATTGTCGGCAAATTTATCCCTCCAATACAATAAACCGAGTTCTTCCTTCAAGAAGAGGCTATCAAAAACCTGGTTATTGGGATAGATACGCATGACCGGCAGCGCCTCATCGCCAATGAAATAAACGGACGCATTATTGTCATTGGCATCGTACAGTGCCTCCATGGCAATATTCAGCAACCCGAATATTTTCACTTTCTCTATGGCTCGAGGATCATTCGCAATTTCCGGCGGGATATATGCATCAACAGAGGCACTTGCATCACTGGTCAATGCAAAATCCTCGTCGGTATACCGCACCTCCTGCAATCCGGTCTCGAATAACATGATATCGAAAATTGTTTCTTGGGCTTCAGCATCCGTAGAGGCTGCCAAAAGAACGCTGATTTCCGAATAATTATTAACAATATTTTGCGCCATCCTCCCCAATACAGACAGGTTATCCTGTGCGGCAGCAAGTTGATCCCATGTGGATAGCCTTTTTTCCCTCACATACTGGGTTACAAGGCTGTTGACGATTTGTTCTACGCTCCTCTCGCTCTCAGTCACAGATTTATTGATGAATGCATCGTAGTTATTCACCAAATACAAAAATATAGCAGCTGCGGTCAGGATAACCATAATGAGGTTAAAAAGCAATAACTTGACTTGAAAACTATGACTGATAAGGGCTAAAATCCGTTTCATCCTGTTATTTCCTTTGTTCCTTCCAGGGAATACCTTTTCACACAAAGTCGCTCGGCTGCTTTATTATATAGCACATTATATCCCTCGATATCGAATTAAAATGCAATTAACCGATTGACTTTTCTAGATATTCCCTCTATACTAATCATGAGGTGATTCCTATCCACATTCAGCCAAGCTTCGGAGGAGGAGCATATGTCAGAATTTCCCTGGTTCAAGAACTACGACAAGGGAGTACCCCACCATATAGACTATCCAAAAGGCCCATTGTTCCAGTTCCTGGAAAAAATGGCCAGGACACACCCGGAGAGTGCCTGCACCATCTTTAAGGGCGCCGTCATTTCCTACAAGGAGATGAACGACATCACAGATGCGCTTGCAGGCGCGCTCGCCAGCCTGGGGATCAAGAAAGGTGACCGGGTGGGTATCTTCATGCCGAATACGCCTCAATTCGTCATGGCGTATTACGCAGCGCTCAAAGCGGGAGGCGTTGTGGTAGCGACCAACCCACTTTATACGCCGCCTGAGATCGAGCACCAGGTGAATGATGCCGGTGTGGAAATCATGATGGTGATGAGCAACTTCTATAACTTGATCAAATCCGTCCAACCCCACACCAAGATAAAAACCGTTATCGTCACAAATCTGAAAGAAACCCTGTCTCCGCTCCTGCGAACCCTGTTCACATTGGCGAAGGAGAAGAAAGGCGGTTTCCGCGTCGAGCAATTGGCCGAGGGCGATATCTGGATGAAAGATCTGCTTGCCAAGTTCAAGCCCGCTGACCGGCCCAAACTGGAGATCGGCTCAGACGATGACGCGTTGTTCCAATACAGCGGCGGGACGACCGGCATCTCCAAAGGAGCCATCGCCACCCACATGAACCTGATCGCAGATACCCTCCAGATCAAGTCCTGGATGACCGAATTGCAGGAGGGCAAAGAAACCGTCTTGATGGCCATCCCGCTCTTCCATGTCTACGGCATGGTGGCCGGGATGAACTTTGCCATGGCCGCCGGCGCCGGCATGGTAATGGTACCCAATCCACGCGACCTGAAGGATGTACTGAGCAGCATCCAGAAATTCAAGCCCAGCATTTTCCCGGGTGTTCCAACGATGTACAACGCGATCAACAATCATCCCGATGTACTGGCCGGGAAGTACGAGCTCAGTTCCATCAAGGCCTGCATCTCCGGCTCAGCACCGCTCATGCGGGAAACGAAAGAGAAATTCGAAGCTCTGACCGGTGGCAAGGTCTGCGAGGGTTATGGTCTCTCGGAAGCCCCAACCGCCACGCACTGCAACCCCCTGCTGGGCAAGAATGTGACCGGTTCGATCGGCCTTCCATTACCGGATGTTGAAGCCAAGATCATCAGCCTGGACGATGGTGAAACGGAAATGCCGATCGGCGAAATCGGCGAAATTATCATCCATGGGCCTCAGGTGATGAAGGGCTATCACAACATGCCTACTGAAACCAAGAATACGCTGCGGAAACTAAAGGATGGCAAGGTGTGGCTCTACACGGGCGATATCGCCCGCATGGATGAGGAGGGCTATTTCTACATCGTCGACCGCAAGAAGGAATTGATCAAGCCCGGCGGTTACCAGGTGTGGCCTCGGGAAGTGGAAGAAGTCATCATGGCTAACCCGAAGGTGCTCGATGTAGGCGTGGCAGGTATCCCGGATCCTTATCGAGGCGAGACAGTCAAGGCCTGGGTGGTAGTGAAACCGGGCGAAACCCTCACCGAAGATGATGTAAAGAACTGGTGCAAGGATAAACTGGCGCCCTTCAAGGTTCCCACCCACGTTGAATTCCGGAACGAACTGCCCAAGACCACGGTTGGCAAGATCCTGCGCCGCGAGCTGGTCCGGCAGCACAAAGAGGGCGGAGGGAATTAACCCCATTCAAGGGGAGTTGGTAAAAAAAGGATTGCAAGTGCTTCGCACTTGCAATCCTTTTTTTACTTTGGCTAATCCACTTTTTCTATGCCGGTTGCGGGGTTCCGCTTTTCTTTTCATGCGGCGGCGGGAAAAGCGCCTCGAATTCTTCGCGGGTAATACTTTCTGATTCAAGCAATTTCTGTGCCACGGCATCCAATTCCTTGCGATATTTTTTTAGTATGCCTTGAGCCCGAATATAGGCTTCATCGACGATCTTGCGAACTTCTGCATCGATCGTTACGGCAACAGCCTCAGAATAATCACGTTGTTCAGAGATCTCACGTCCAAGGAAGATCAGTTCTTCTTTCTGGCCATAAACCATGTGCCCCAACTGGTCGCTCATTCCCAGGCGGGTGACCATGTTGCGGGCCAGGCGCGTGACCTGCTCGAGGTCGCTCGCGGCACCGGAAGTAATATCATCAAATACCGCTTCTTCCGCCGCCCGGCCACCCAACGCATAAGCCAGCGTGGCCATGAATTTCCGGCGTGACATGAGCAGGCGATCCTCATCCGGGCGGAACCAGGTGATGCCGCCCGCCTGGCCGCGGCCGACGATGGTGACTTTCTGGACCGGATCGGCCTCCGGGATGGCGTTGCCGACCACGGCGTGACCGGCCTCGTGATACGCGATGAGACGCTTCTCTTCATCCGATATCAGCCGGGATTTTCGCTCCGGCCCCATCACAACCCGTTCGATGGCCTCTTCCAACTCCCCTTGTTCGATGGCTTTCTTGTTGCGCCGGGCTGCCAGGATGGCGCCTTCATTGACCAGGTTCTCCAGGTCCGCGCCCACAAAGCCGGGTGTGCCGCGCGCCAGGGAAGCTAGATCCACATCAGGAGAAAGGGGTTTCCCTTTGACATGTACTTTCAAGATGGCCTCGCGCCCGCGTACATCCGGGCGGTCGAGGGTGATGCGGCGATCAAAACGTCCAGGGCGCAGCAGGGCCGGGTCGAGGATATCGGGGCGATTGGTGGCCGCCACGATGATGACATTCGTATCGGTATCGAAGCCGTCCATCTCGACCAGCATCTGGTTCAGCGTCTGCTCGCGCTCATCATGGGATCCACCCAGGCCGGCGCCGCGCTGGCGTCCGACCGCATCGATCTCGTCCACGAAGACGATGCAGGGCGAATGCCGTTTGGCCTGGTCGAACAGGTCACGGACGCGGCTGGCTCCGACGCCAACGAACATCTCGACGAACTCCGAGCCGGAGATGGAGAAGAACGGCACGCCTGCCTCGCCTGAGACAGCCTTGGCCAGCAGGGTCTTCCCGGTGCCGGGAGGGCCGACCAGCAGCACGCCCTTGGGGATGCGCGCCCCCAGCTGGATGAACTTCTGCGGTTCGCGCAGGAACTCGACCACTTCTGCCAGTTCTTCCTTGGATTCATCAATGCCAGCCACATCCTGGAAGGTAACCGTTGGGTGGTCGCCGGTGAACATGCGCGCCCGGGATTTGCCGAACGACATGGCGGCATTGTTGCTGCCCTGCGCCTGGCGGAAGATGAACCAGAACAGCCCGGCCAGCAGCAGGAACGGCAGGACATAACTAGCAAACGTCATGATGCCCACCCAGGAATTGGGCGGTTGAACCTCGATCTTGACGTTATCGGGGGAAAGCTGCTCGGTTGTCACCCCCAGGCTGGCCAACTGGTCGATCAGGGTCGTTTCGACTTCCTTCTGCACCATCTGCTCGACTTCCTCGTTGCCGCGGTAAATGACCGTCACCTGGTTATCGTTGCCAATAACCAAGCGCGAGACCTTGCCATCCTGGATATCGGATGCCAGTTGGTTCAAGGTCAGATTCTCGCCTGAGTCGGTACCTCTATTGAGACTGAAGAATACGATCGTCACAATTGCCACGAAGAGCAGGAAATAGACGATATAAGATTGGTTCCGTGGATTCACACAAGCCTCCTAAGTAAGCGGGTGAATTATACCAACCTCCCCACCCCAATACCAGACGAGTTCGGAATAATATATAAAACTCTAATAAATATTCGTATCATCTCAATAACCTGGGGGGCGGGAGATGTGTGGGCAGCGAAGTCGCCCACACATCCCCCATCTTCCCCTATTTATTGAGAAGTTACAAATACTCAGATGAGTAGAAATCAGGCTCAGGGAGTTCCATACAATAGAACATGCCCCCCATAAAAATCGCGCCTGCGGATCAATTCCATCTTCGCTGCAAGCGTTTGCGGGATCAGCCCCATTGGATCCGTATACCAGTTATGGCTGTAGACCAGCCAGACCCTGTCATGCCCGCTCAACATTGAAATTAACATGGGCACATCGCTCCCCGTCATCTTTGGTTCCAGGATACCGCTATCGAACATATCTACGGGAACTCCATGTTTCTCCACCTGGATCGAATACTGGCTTTCATATGTTCTAAAATAATAGTCGAACGGGATTTGCACCCAGGTGGCGTTGAAAAGGACCAAATCATCCTTTTGAGCGAAATTTGCAACATAACCGGCAGCCGTGCCCCAATCCTCTTTTTGCATGAACCTGTAATAATCGCTGGCAGAAAACAGGTTGTTTGCGCCCAAAATCCCCACCGCCACGATGATGAGAAAGCGGTATCTTAATTGGGCGATACCCGCCGCCAATACCAGGAACAACGGGATCGTTATCCAGATCAGGGTTTTGTCGTAAAAAATCGGCCGGCGGATGCTGACGATCAACTCACCCAGGAAGGGGATGGCGAACAGGGCAGCCAGGAAAAAGAAGCGCGATAGTCTTTTCCAGTAATGCAGCAACCCCAAGCAAAGCACCAGTGCATACAGGATCCAGATCCACGTGCCCTGGCTGGCCTGACCCGGTGTAGGCGTGGAAGCATTCAAAAAGGATTTAAGCGCCTGGATAACGATATCCCAACTGGGTTCAGGAATCCAAAACTCCTGGTAAACCCGGCTGGCCTGCTGGATAAAAGCCAACAGCCAGGGGCTCCAAAGCAGGAAGATGCCGACCTGGGCCTTCACCCAGTTCCAAAAAGAGGGAGCCTGGAAAGCGGGTGGAGATCCCGGTTTCTTTACCTTTTGAAAAAGCGTCAGGCCAAGAACGAAGATATAGGTGGCGAAAGGGAAAAGGACAGCCGTATTGTGGCTGAGCATGGTCGCTGCCGAGAACACAATGAATGCAACCCAGGCCAGGTCAGTCGAAAGGGTCCGGATGGGTAACCAACGATGGCGGGATATCCAGGCCCTCCATCCGGCTTGATTGCGGGTCTCATCCTTATAGCTGAAATTTCCTTCGGGTTCTGGTTCAACCGGCCCGGATGTACGCCAGGCGTGCAAGTATTCGCGGAATTGGCTGCCGATGGGCATGGCGGCGCGTGGATCCGTCAGCAGCCTGACCAGTGCATAGATCGCCACGGCGGCATTGAACGTCAGGAGGGTGTACATGCGCGTTTCCTGGGCGAAGCGGATGCTGAATGGCGAAAGCGCCAGGAGCACGGCTGCCGCCAATCCCATCACCGCGCCAGACATGCGTTTGCCGATCAGGTAGATAACCGGGATGGTGCCCGCACCGAATAGCGCCGAAAGCAGGCGGACATCATAGGGCGTATCCCCATTGAGTGGGATCCAGTAATGGAGCAGGAGATAATAAAGGGGGGGATGTTGGTCGATCTTGACGATCCATTGCAGCATATCGGGGACACTGTGATTGGCCAGCCACACGCTGAACGTTTCATCCAACCACATCCCTTTATCATCGAGCAGCAACACCCGCAGCCCACCCCCAATCAATGTGATAAGGAGAACCAACCAGGGCGCCAACTCTTCAAGTTCGTTTTCTTCGTTCATCATCTATACGAATGTTGGAAAGGAAAAAGGGTAACTTCTCAATAAATAAGGGAAGATGGGAGATAACAAGCCTGGCAAACCCAGGATGGATAGGAGCGTCAGGGCAAAACCCGCGATCCCCCACAGCCAGGCGCGCTTCCATCTACCTCTTGCAAATCTCGCGGCAAAATAGCCGACATAGAGGCTGTTCACGACCAGGTAAGGATACACCCAATAGGGCGCAAGGGCAAGAAATACCTCACCCTCTCCATTCCCCAACACGATTTCAGATAGCCAGACGAAGCCAACTGCAAACAGGAGCAAAATCAACAATCCCAGCAGGGCCAGGGTTGCAAGTTGTTTCTTTGTGATGGGATTGTGCATGTTAGCCATTTGAATAATCTCCGCTTTCATCGTCTTCAGACATTTAACACTTCGGGTTGCCGCTCAACGGAATGGCTCACCTGCCGCCGATGATGGCAAGACAAGAAACCCTTTCAACTACTTCGCGGCCAAAAAAGCCGCTGCGTACCCTCCGTCGAAGGCGATCAGGTGGAGCCAGTGATAAGCCGTCTTTTACCACCATTATCAAAAGTCAAACCCAAATGGGAAGGCTTCACACTTGAGAACTCCAACATCAAAGGCTTGTCGAAAGCTGATGGCTAACGCTGGATCATTGTCTATCGCAAGCGCACCATCTCGAATATACATACCACGGTTGGATACCTTTATATACCCAACTCTTTCGTAGAATTT
>JBFYSM010000298.1:0-2951 GCA_041301605.1 Chloroflexota bacterium
GGAGTCCCTGTATGCAAACCTGTTCCAAATGCAACGCTACCTCCCCTGACCAGGCCACCCACTGCATCCATTGCCAGGCAGACTTGCATGAGTTTTCCACCACGGCGGTGGCGCTCGAGAAATTCCGCGCCAACCCGCGCGTCAAGGCCATCCGGATCAGCGTTGCCAATGACGCCTGTTCACACTGTTACGAACTGCTGCAAACCTACCCAAAGGATGAAGTCCCCCGCCTGCCGCATGAAGGCTGCTCGCACGAAAACGGCTGCCGGTGCTTCTATGAGCCGGTTTTGAGCGAAATGTCCATCACATAAAAAATTACCCGTCGCCTGTGCGACGGGTAATTTCCTAATCAGCCCAGCTCACCTTCACCCGCTGCTTGCTCCCCAACTTGGTAAAGTAGAACACATACCCGTTATCCCGGCCGAATTCGTAGACCCGCCGGGTAACATCCACATCCGCCTTGCAGTATTCGGCCACCTGGTCCAGTTTGCCTTCCTTGAACCACTGAACGCTCTGGATGCCGTCCGCTGTCTTGGTCGCATCCAGGGAGGCCCGGGCGACCGAATCCAGGCTGACGCGGAAGCCCAGCAGGCGATAGATGCTGTCCATCAAATCCAGGGTGGGGATCGCGGCGAAGTTCTCGGCCGGCGCATACGGCTTGAGCACCTCGTAATCGAACCCCTTCACGTTGAACCCGACCACTTTCCTGGCAGCTTTCAACTCTGCGATCAGGGCTGGCACATCCTTCTCCCAGTACACGGCAAAATCGTTCCGGCTGGTGGACCAGGTCACCGCACAGGCCACCCGCAGCCGGGCAATCCCCGAACGCCCGCCGACTTCATCCAGCAATTTCTGTGTTTCCAGATCGAAATATACGATGCTCATTTCACCTCGCTCATCAACTGTAGGATCGCTCTGGCTGTACTCTCCGGGGACTCCATCATCGGCATGTGACCGGCATCCGGGATCTCAACCAATTCCAGGCCCGGCGCAAGTGCCCCCAGACGTTCGGCCTGCTCCCGTGGGATCAACTTGTCCCGCCCCCCGACAATGGCCATCCGAGGGATCTTCAAGGCCGCGAGAAGGGAGGAAGAATCCGGCCGCCCGGCCATGCCCTGCAAGACACCCAGCGCGCCATCGATTTTGGCACCCAGGATCACATCCCGTAACTTTGCGGCCAAGCCTTCATCCGATGTCAGTTTTGGCAGCATGGCATCTGCCAGGATAGAGAGACCTTTCTGGGGGATCTCATCCACAAGTTTATAACGCGCCGCCCGGCCTTCCGGCGTATCCGCATCGGCGCGGCTGGCCACCAGCCCCAGACCTGCCAGGTACTTGGGATAACTCCGGGCATAGGCCAGCGCCACGTATCCGCCCATCGAATGTCCCACCAGGACCGCCTTGCGGACCCGCAAATACCCCCGGATGGCAGCAACATCATCGGCCAGCAGCGCCATGGAATAAACGCCCGGCGGCGCGTCGCTTTCCCCGTGTCCGCGCAAATCGGGCAGGATCAGCCAGGCATCCGGCGGCAGGAATGGAATGATCGGCTGCCAGATGGCGTGATCGAACGGGAAACCATGCAGCAGAACGACCGGGGTCCCCAGGCCGGGCCTCTGGAAGAATGTGATCCGCGTCCCGCTGACCTGGATGTATTCCCTGAACTCAGCCTGCTCCACCTGTCCCAACAATTCCTGGGCATACTTCAAGGCCTGGGCACGGGAACCCACTTTCCCGGAGGCCTGCGCTTCGCGCACCTTTTCCAGTACAAAACCCACCCGATAACCTGGCTGCAACTTCAGTTCCCGGATCAAATCATTCCCGTTCAGGTACGGCGCAGGGAGGATGCTCTCGGCGGGTTTTTCCCACAGATTTTCCAGCAAGATCCGGCATACATCCAGCGCAGCAGCCCACTGTTCCTGGGAAAGGGTTTGCCCATACGTGGCGTGCAGGTCTGCCAACGCCAGCAGGCACAGGTCTGGCCCGGCCTCCCCTGCATCCCGGAAGAAGCGGTAAATCCCGCGGCGGGTCGGTTCTTTTCCATCGTTTACCAGGCGATGGGTATGGAAGTGGATGCGCATGTGGTGCCGGATGATCTTCCGGACCTGCTCGATCTCCGCATTACTGAATTGGAGCGCCCTTAAACGCTCCGCCGCGATCTCGCTCCCATCTTCATCATGGCCGATGAAGCGAACCCGGCCATTCCCATCCACCGTTTTGCAGGATGGCTTGGCGATGTCATGGTAGAGGGCCGCCAGGAACAGGCTCGCCCGCAGGGAGCGGTCCGGGATCGGATAGGCGCTCAAGTGTTCTGCAAACTTCTGCCGGAAGCGTCCCAGGCGCATCACCAGCAGGCCATTGAACAGGTTGGCGGCTGTCTCGGGATCGTATTGCGGTGACAAGGCAGAACATATATTTTCCAGATGCGAAACAACATGCAAAGTATGTTCCCAGAGGTCATGAACATGCGGAGCGGGTTGTTCGAATCCTTTGAGCGTAGATAGTTCCGGCAGGATAAAATCCAATGCGCCGATCATATCCAGGGCGCGCAAAGATGCGGCCGGCTGCGGCCCTTCCAGTGTTTTCACCAGCTCGTCACGGATGCGCTCAGGAGAAACCCGGGAAAGCAACTTCACATCCCGTTTCATCGCCTTGCGGGTTTCAGGTTCGATGGAAAAACCAAGCGAGGCCGCCTGCCGCACGGCACGCAGGATGCGCACCGGGTCATCGCGAAAAGTGGATGGCGAACAAGCCCGAATAACCTTTCCTCGTATATCCGCAGCCCCACCTAATGGATCATAGACCGCCAAGGTATGCACATCCACCGCCAGTGCATTTACTGTGAAGTCGCGGCCGCGCAGGTCAGTGTCCAGGCTCTGCCCTGAGCTGATAAGTTGAGCTGGTAGATTGAGCCTGTCGAAATCTTGTCGAAACCCTGTCGAAGGGTCCGG
>JBFYSM010000305.1:0-5035 GCA_041301605.1 Chloroflexota bacterium
CGTTTGCCGGCAAGTATCGCATGATCGATTTTACCCTCTCCAATTGTGTCAACTCGAACATCTTCGACATCATTGTGCTGGCCCAGTATCGTCCGCAATCCTTGATAGAACACATCGGCGTAGGCGCCCCTTGGGACCTGAACCGCGACTTCACCGGTGGGGTGCGTATCCTGACGCCCTACAAGACTCGTTTCGGTTCAGATTGGTATGAGGGAACTGCGGATTCCGTCCAGCAAAACTTCACCTTCATCAAGCGGGGTTCGCCTGACCTGGTGTTGATCCTTTCGGCCGATCACATCTACACCATGGATTATGAGCCCATGATCACCTTCCATCTCGACCAGCAGGCTGACCTGACGATGGCTACCATCCGGGTTCCAAAGGAGGAAGCCTCCCGTTTTGGCATCCTGAAGGTGGACAAGAATTACCGGGTCAAGGCCTTTGTTGAAAAGCCCAAGGATCCGCCCTCCACGCTAGCCAATATGGGTGTTTACATTTTCAGGCTCGACCTGCTCGACCGTATCCTGTGGGAAGATCACTTTCTCGAAGGATCTTCGCATGATTTCGGCAAGGATGTGCTGCCTCGGCTGATCAAGAGCCAGGCGCGCGTGTTTGCCTTCCCTTACTCCGGGTATTGGATGGATGTTGGAACGATCGAGTCCTACTGGCAGGCGCACATGGACTTGTTATCTCCCAACCCTCCATTGAAGCTTTACGATCGCAGATGGGTCATCCACACCCGCACCGAGGAGCAGCCGCCGGTCCGGTTGCCGGTGGGTGCCAACCTGTATGCTAGCATGGTTTCGGACGGTTGCTACATCCAGGAGGATGCCAGCGTGGAGAGCAGCGTCCTTTCGCCTGGTGTACTCGTGCGACCGGGGGCGGTGGTGCGCGAATCCATTATCCTGACCGATTGCGAAATCGGGAGCGGCGCTGTGGTGGAACGCGCTGTGCTGGATAAACGGGTGCGGGTGGGAGAAAATGCCCGCATCGGTGGGGGAGTTGGCAATCCGGATATCCAACTGGCGATGGTGGGCAAGAACAGCATCGTTCCGCCGGGTTACACTATCGAGCCGGGCGGTACTGTTAATACGGATGTCATCGCTTCCGATTATCCGGCTTCCATCGTCAAGGCGGGTGAAACCATTGACACCAATCGTCAGCCCTATGAAATTTAAACGCTCATCCGGCATCCTGCTCCATCCCACCAGCCTGCCCAGTGCCTATGGGATTGGAGATCTTGGCCCGCAGGCCTATCGGTTCGTGGACTTTCTGGCAGAATCCGGCTGCAAGCTTTGGCAGGTTTTACCCCTTGGCCCGACTGGTTATGGCGATTCTCCCTACCAGTGCTTCTCGGCCTTTGCCGGGAACCCATACCTGGTCAGCCCGCAGCAGCTCCTGGATGAGGGCCTGCTCCACTCCAACGACCTGGTCGAAGGGGTGGATTTCCCCGCCAGCCGCGTGGATTACGGTAACTTCATCCCCTGGAAACTCAACCTGCTCGAACGGGCGTTCATCCAATTCCAGGATACCCTGAATAGAAATACAGGTTTACGCCAGGAGTATGAGACTTTCTGCGCCAGCAATGATTCCTGGCTGGATGATTATGCGCTCTTCATGGCGATCAAGGAAGCCAATGGCGGCGGTTCCTGGGATGGTTGGCCTGAAGCGCTGCGCAAGCGCGACCCGGTTGCCCTGGCTGAAGCCCGCCAATCCCTGGCGCATGCCATCTTCCGCTTCATGTTTTACCAGTTCATCTTCTTTCACCAATGGTTTGCCCTGAAAGGGTATGCCAACCGGAAGGGTATTCAAATCATCGGGGATCTTCCCATTTTCGTTGCCTACGATAGTGCGGATGTGTGGGCCAACCCGGGCTTGTTCTTCCTCGATGAGGAAGGCACGCCGACCGTGGTGGCAGGCGTCCCGCCGGATTACTTTTCCCCAACCGGCCAGTTGTGGGGCAATCCACTCTACCGGTGGGATGTGCACAAGCAAAGCGGGTACGCCTGGTGGCTGGAGCGCATCCGCGCCACGCTGAAAATGGTGGATATCGTCCGGATCGACCATTTCCGCGGTTTTGCCGGTTACTGGGAAGTGCCGGCGGGCAACGAGACTGCCGAGCAGGGGCGGTGGGTTCCAGGCCCCGGGTCGGATTTCTTCAATAAGATCCAAGCCGAACTTGGCGAGTTGCCCATCCTGGCCGAAGACCTGGGCGTGATCACCCCTGATGTGGTCGAATTGCGGGATACCTTCAACCTGCCGGGGATGAAGGTCTTGCAGTTCGCCTTCTCCGAACCGGAGAACCCCTTCCTGCCGCATTCCTTTCCGCAGAACTGCGTGGTTTACACCGGCACGCATGACAATGACACTGCCCGTGGTTGGTATGCAGCAGCATCTGAGCAGGAGCGCGATTTTGCCAACCGATATCTTGATATTCAACCTTGCGAAGGTTCAGATCCTTTGGATAATACTCTCAGGACAAGCCCTTCGCAAGGATTCGCCTGGGAATTGATCCGTACCGCCTGGGCATCGGTGGCCGTCTTTGCCCTGGCACCCATTCAGGATTTTCTGGACCTGGGGACTGAAGCGCGCATGAATTACCCCAGCCGCCTGGGAGGCAACTGGGAATGGCGCATGGCTGAGGAGGCGTTGAGTGATAACCTGCGGGATCGCATCAAGGAATTGAACTGGTTGTACCAGCGATAGCGTAATATATTTAGGATTTTCGCCTTTCAAGGTGGTTGGGGGTGTGGTGGGCGGCTGAAGCCCGACCACACCCCCGAATCCTTCCCAGCTGCGTAACTCCAAATATTGAAACCCGGTTTCTAAGAGAAAACGGGTTTCTTATTGTTTCTGTTTTTCTACCCGACCCGCCAGGTAGATCCCCGCAAGGATGAAAATCCCCCCGATGATTTTGATCCATCCCGGTTGTTCTTGAAGAATAATGTATGCCAAAATGGTGGAGCCGATCGGTTCACCCAGGGTCATCACGGCGACAAGGGCAGCCGGCATGTAGCGCAGCGCCCAGTTATAAGTTGAATGGCCGATGAGTTGCGGGAGAAGCGCGAGCAGGAGCATCCACAAGTAAGAAATAGGCGTGTAGCCAAAGGGGGGATTTCCTGTGGCCAACATGATCACAACCAGGATAAAAGCCGCCATGCCATAGACCATGAAAATGTATGGCACCAGTGACATCTTCGCTCGCAACCTGCGACCGATCAGCAGGTAGCCGGTCACGGTCCACGCCCCGGCCAGGGCCAGGAAGTTGCCCCACATGGCTTTGCCTTGCAGGAATTCGGATGCATCCGGACAAACCAGCCCAGACTGCCAAGCGCAGGCGTCGCTCAAGGCAATGACCGTCCCGCCAATGAGCGCCAGGATCATGCCGAGGATGGTAAAAACAGTGGGTCTCTCGCGCAGGAAGATTGGCCCCAGCAGAGCCACCCATAGGGGAGATGTGCTGACCAGCACCACCGAACTGGCGACGCTGGTGTATTCGAGCGAGGTGATCCAGGTTGCAAAGTGCAGGGCCAGGAAAATGCCGGAGAGCAACCCCAACAGCCATTCCTTGCGGGTCAGGATGCGCAACTCCATGCGATATCGTATCAGGGCGATGGGCGCCAGAACCAGGCTTGCAATTGTCAGCCGGTAGGCGGCGATCGCAAGCGATGGCGTACCTTCCCCCTGGGCAAAACGGATGAAGATGGATGCCGTGGATACTGCCAGGATGGCGACGAAGATCACAAAGGGCAGGATGTTGCTGGCGCGTTGTTCGTTCACAGTGTCTCCACAGATGGGCATTATATGCGATAGTTGTTTTTGCTGGAATGGCGGTTTCCCCCTGGAAGGTGTTGCATGAAACACCAGCTAATGGTTTCTACGAATGTGCCAGAGCACTTTCCCCGTGATGCTGCTGCGTTCGATGGGACCGAGTTTACGGCTGTCCAGGCTGTGTTCATGTGTGCCGGCAACATAGACTTCCTCCGGCAGTTCATGGGTCACGCGCTTGATGAGCATGCCGTATTGCGCATGTTCGAATACGATCACTTCCCCCGGCCGGATGCGGTAAAAGCGGGGATCCGTGGCAAGCACCACGAAATCCCCGTCCTGGTAACCAGGGGAGAGGCTTTCGCCCGTAACCCGTAAAATTCGAAACATAAACGTGTGGGGCTGTCCCAAAAGGGTAAGGCGAAATTAATTTCGCCCTACAGTTGGCTGATAAGCGTTACATCTCCACTGTATCTGGTGGATTTTCTGCACCAACATTGATTTATTGGACAGCCCCACGATACAAGATTACAGAACCGGGTAAACCAGTTCCAGGTTCGGCGCATAGGGGGCTTTGGCGCGCTTGGTCGCGATTCCCTTGGTAGCCCAGAAGATCTCGGCGAACTGGTTGATGGCTTCCACGAAATCCAGCCCGGCCTGGCGGTCGGCTGTTTGGCGGACCTTGGAGCCCAGTTTCATGATCTTGTTGACCAGGTTGTGCAGGTCAGGGTATTTCTCCACATGTTCCGGCTTGATGTAATCGCCCCAGATGACGCGCACCTCATGCTTGGCTTTCTCGGCATGCTCTTCCTTGACGGTGATGTAGCGGGATATGCTGTTATGATACTCGGCCTTGCCCTTCTCCTCACTGTCTGCCAAACCGTTCATCAGGTCCATCATGCGGACGACGGTCAGGGCTGCGATCTGGGCGGTGATGGGATCGTAGATGCCGCACGGGATATCGCAGTGAGCCTTGGCGCGTGCAAAGTGGAATTTCTTGTCGAGTGCTTCGAGAACTGAATGGAACATGGTTTCCTCCGTTTGATTGTGGTTGATGGCAAACCTGCCATTTCTGAATGATGCAATCAATATACTAATTAAGACGAAACATGTCAAGATTTAAGGGGGTTTTACTGATAAATCATTAACAAAGCGGGTAAATTAACTCTATAAAACGCGGTAAAATTAAAGAAGCATAGTATCTTCTCAAAAAGAAGGGGAAAGTTGTGGGGTGTGCGGGCGGCGTAGCCGCCAGATCGGAAGAGCA
>JBFYSM010000309.1:0-9804 GCA_041301605.1 Chloroflexota bacterium
TGATGGCGGGGAATGGCACACCTTCCAAAAGGATAACTCCGGCTCATCCTTATCCGAGCCGCTGGTGATCGTACCCAGTGCAGATGACCAGGTCTGGATCGGCACCCGTTCGCAGGGGATCGACCTGTATCAAATCAGGAGATGAATTCATGAAACGTTATTATTTTAGCTTGACGGTTCTATTCCTTTTACTGGCAAACGCCTGCACGCCCAAAAGCGGCCCGACCGGCGAACCGGTCTCGCCCGTCACCGGCCTGCCGCAGGGCACAGACGGTTACCCCTGGTGGAACGACACCGTGTTCTATGAGATCTTCGTCCGCTCCTTCTACGACAGCGACGGGGACGGGATCGGGGATTTCAACGGCATCATCGAAAAACTGGATTACCTCAATGACGGTGATCCGAATACGGACACCGATCTGGGAATCACCGGCATCTGGCTGATGCCCATCTTCCCATCCCCTTCTTACCACGGCTACGATGTGACAGATTATTACGCCGTCAACCCCGATTACGGTACGATGGAAGATTTCCAGCGCCTGCTGGATGAAGCCCACACCCGCGGCATCCGGGTGATTATCGATATGGTCCTGAACCACACTTCCAGCGAACACCCCTGGTTCGTGGAAGCCCGCCGCGACCCGAACTCTCCCAAGCGCGACTGGTACGTCTGGTCCGAGACGGAGCCTAGTTATCCCGGCCCGTGGGGGCAGGATGCCTGGCACGCCTCGATCGATGGCAGCTACTACTATGGCATCTTCTGGGAGGGCATGCCCGACCTGAATTGCGCCAATCCGGAAGTGACCGCCGAAATACATGCCGTCACCCGCTTTTGGCTGGAGGAAGTCGGCGTGGATGGCTTCCGGCTGGATGCGGCCCGTTACCTGGTCGAGGATGGCACCATCCAGGCCGATACGCCCGCCACCCATGCCTGGTGGGAAAACTACCGCCTGGTTTACAAATCTTCCAACCCAGATTCCCTGACGGTCGGTGAAGTGTGGACTGACCTGGGCGGGATGTCCGAATATGTCCAGGGCGATGAACTGGATCTGGCCTTCGAGTTCGATCTGGCAGACGCTTTCATCAGTTCGGCGTTGAATGGCACCGCACTTTCTGCCAACGGACAACTCAAGCTCTCCACCAAAATAATCCCGGATATGGCATTCGCCCCCTTCCTGACCAACCACGACCAGGAACGGACGATGACCCTGCTCAATGCCAGCGTGCAGAAAGCACAGGTGGCGGCATCGATGTTGTTGACCGCACCCGGTACGCCTTTCATTTATTATGGCGAAGAAGTGGGCATGCAGGGCAGCAAACCAGATGAAGACATCCGGCGGCCCATGCAGTGGTCCGGACAACTATATGCCGGGTTTACCACCGGCGTCCCGTGGCGTCCGCCGGGGACCGACTGGCAGGTTTATAACGTTGCCAACGAAACCCGCGACCCGGAGTCGCTGCTTTCGCACTACCGCGACCTGATCGCCATCCGCAACCAGCACGCCGCCCTGCGAGTCGGTGATACCTCCGTCATCCGCAGCACTAATTCGGCCTTGTAAGCGATCCTGCGCACCAGCCAGGAAGAGATCATCCTGGTGATCATCAATTTGAGTGGCTCGGCGGTCAGCAATTACAGCCTGTCCATCGATGAAAGCCCGTTGGGAGCAGGCACGTATCGCAGTTACAGCCTGATGGGCCCGGACAGTTCAGCAAAACCGGCAATCTCAAGCGATGGCGGCTTCACGGATTACACCCCGCTGTCGAAAATCCAACCCTATACAACCATCATCCTTCAATTGGGACAATAACCGGAATAGGAGCAAATCATGAAAATTCGTATTTTCAACCTCGCATTGATCCTGGTCATGATATTGGCTGCCTGCACGCCCAAGAGTTCAGACAAGGGCGTGGAGCTATATCTCAACATCATCTGGCACCAGCACCAGCCCTTCTACGCCACCGACCCGGAGACGGGCCTGGTGGTCGCGCCCTGGGTGCGTATGCACGCCGCCAAGGATTATGTGGATATGGCAGCCATGCTGGAAGATTACCCCGACATCCACGTTACGTTCAACCTGACACCGTCCCTCATCCAGCAGTTGCAGGATCTTGAGAATGGCAAACGTGACATCATCTGGGAGATGACCCTGATCCCCGCCGAAAACCTGACGGTCGAACAGAAAACCTACATCCTGCAGCGCTTCTTCGATGTCAACGGCAAGATCATCGCCCGCTTCCCGCGCTACCAGGAACTCCAACTCCAGCGGGTTGGCGCATCAGACGAGCAGATCGCAACCGCCATCGAGACCTGGACCGCCCAGGATTTCCTCGACCTGCAAGTGCTTTTCAACCTGGCCTGGACGGATCCCGACTACCTGGCCGAGGAACCGCTGGCCGCCCTGCTCGCCAAGGGCAGCGGCTACACAGAAGAGGATAAGCAAACTGTCCTAGATGTCCATGCAGACCTGATCGCCCAGGTCATCCCCACGCACAAGAAATTGCAGAAAAGCGGGCAGATCGAAGTCACCTTCACGCCCTATGCCCACCCCATCCTGCCGCTGTTGATCGACACCAACCTGGCCCAGGTGGCCGTCCCGGATATCGACCTGCCAACCCGCTTCACCCACGGCGAGGATGCCGTCCAGCAACTGGAACGCGGCGTGGCGCTCTATGAAAACAACTTCGGCCAGGCGCCGCGCGGCATGTGGCCCGCCGAAGGGTCTGTGGCGCAGCTGATGGTCGGCATGACCTCCCGCGCCGGTGTGGAATGGATGGTCACCGACGAAGCTGTCCTGGCCAACTCTCTCGGCATCAATTTCACCCGCCTGGCGGAGAATGTTCCCATGAACGCCACCACGCTCTACAAGCCGTTCACGGTTGGAAAAGGGGACGACACGGTGACCATATTTTTCCGGGATACCGCCCTATCCAACAAGGTTTCGTTCGATTACAGCCAGATCCCGGCTGCCCAGGCCGTGAGCGATTTCATGAGCCGCATCCGTGCCATCCGGGATGCCGTCAAGGAGCAGGAAGGCGGCCCCTATGTGCTGACGGTTATCCTGGATGGGGAAAACGCCTGGGAATGGTACGATAACGATGGCAAGGAATTCCTGAATGGTATATACACCGAGCTAAGCAACGACAGCACCATCCGCACCGTGACGCCTGGCGAATTCCTGGATCTCTATGAGCAGGAACCCGAGATCATCCCGGAACTCTGGGCTGGCTCGTGGGATAACGCCACCTTCGAGACCTGGATCGGTGAACCCGAAGAGAACCGCGCCTGGAACTATCTCAGCACCGCGCGCGATGTGCTGGAAGAATACAAAGATCAGGTCAGCGCCGAGGCGCTTGAAACCGCCACATTGGCCATGCTGGCTGCCGAAGGCTCCGACTGGTTCTGGTGGTACGGCACAGATAAGGACTCCGGTAATGACGCCGCCTTCGATGTCCAGTTCCGCGAAACGCTCGGCCAGGTTTACGATGCCCTGAACCTGGAACGGCCGGATTTCCTGGGCGTCCCGATCATCCAGCCGACTCCAGTCGAACCGGATGTCAACCTGGAAGGGCTGATGGAGGGCGTGGAGATCGACGGTTCGATTACAACCCGCAGCGAATGGATGAACGCTGGGGCCTTCAACTTCGAGAGTGAAAATCCATCAACCTTGGCCTTTGGCTTCGATAAGAACAACCTGTTCCTGCGGATTGCGCAACCGCCTCTATCGATGCCGTCATATGCCATCTATCTCAAGGTTCCCGCTATCCTGGATGGCAGCCCGTTCGATGAGAACGGCCAGGTCCTGGGGATATACGCCACCCATCGCATCCTGATCGGCGCGCCGGCCGACACAACCGTGGGTCGCTTCCAGGAATGGAACACAGAGGATCAATCCTGGGAGGATGTTAATGATAGTGGATTCTTGTTTGCAGCACTGCCGGATATGATCGAAATAGCCGTTCCGCTGACGGAACTATATCCAACCCTTGACGCGGGCGATAGCCTCCTGGTCCGGATCGCAACCGAATCGGACCTCTATCCGGCCGCCGCGCCCGGTCGCATGTTACTCCCTGACCTGGGACGCACCACCTGGGTCATCGATGTGAACGATCCTGCCAACGATGACCACGGGCCGGGTACCTACGAATATCCCACCGATGGCGTCTTCGTGCCGGGCGTGTTCGACCTGCTGAACTTCAAGGTCGGCTACGATGAAAACAACCTGGTCTTCCGAGCCGAGATGCGCGGACCGGTCGATAATCCCTGGGGTGCGCCGAACAGTCTGTCCATCCAGACGATCGATGTGTATATCGAGACGGATGGAGCATCGAACGGCACCCGCCTGCTGCGGAACGCCCGCAATGCCGCGCTTGCCTCCGAGTACGCCTGGGACTATGCCCTGACCATTGCTGGCTGGAATTACGGCCTTTTCACTTCCAGTTCACCCGAAAAGGCCTCAGCCGATTTTCCGCTCACCATCTTCACCGATCCCGGCAAGAATGTGATCGTGGCCAAGGTTCCGCTCTCCGCCATTCCCGGAGACCCGGCCACCTGGGCATACGCTGTGACCGTGATGTCTAACGACGGCTACGGCGTCAACGGGCTGCGGGATGTGTTGCCCGAGAAGGAACAGTGGCGGGTTGGCGGTGGTGCGGACGATAGCAACCATACCCGCATCATCGACCTACTCTGGCCGGAAGGCAGCACCCCCACGCAGGAGGAAATGCTCTCCAACTATCCGCCCAGCACATCCGATCTAGCCAGCCTCAGCCCGGACGATTTTGCCCAGCTGCAGATGTATATGCTGCCGTAAATCATCGGTTACAATGTGCCGTGCTTTCCGTAAAGGGAGCATGGCACATTTTATTTCGAGGCTACCGAGACATGACAGTTCCCTACTGGGTTCAGGACGCCGTTTTCTACCAGATATTCCCCGACCGGTTCGCCAACGGCAACCCGGAGAACGATCTACCCAATGTCAAGCCCTGGGGAGATCCCCCGACCCTGCACGGTTTCCACGGCGGGGACCTGCGCGGCATCATCCAGCGCATCGATTACCTGCTCGACCTGGGCGTGAACGCCATATACCTGAACCCAATTTTCGAATCTTCATCCACCCATCGCTACAACACCACGGATTACTACCGTATCGATCGCAAGCTTGGCGACATGAAGGATTTCCGTGCCCTGTTGGATATTGCCCACCGCAATGGGATGCGGGTCATCCTGGACGGGGTTTTCAACCACTGCGGGCGCGGGTTCTTTGCATTCAATGATGTTCTAGAGAACGGGGAGCAATCGGCGTACAAGGATTGGTTCCACATCCATCGCTTCCCCCCGGATGCCTACAGCCCCGGCGAGGCGCAGGATTATTACGGCTGGTGGAGCCACAAATCCCTGCCCAAGTTCAATACCAAGAATCCATTTGTGAGGAAGTACATCCTGGAGGTGGCCCGCTATTGGATCGAACAAGGCACAGATGGCTGGCGCCTGGATGTTCCCAACGAGATCGATGACGATTCCTTCTGGGAAGAGTTCCGGCATGTGGTCAAGACCACCAACCGGGATGCTTACCTGGTCGGCGAGATCTGGAACGCCGACCCGCGTTGGGTGGATGCGAAGCACTTCGACGGCTTGATGAACTACCCGGTTCGGGATGCCGTTCTGCGCCTGCTCTCAATGGGGACATTGGATATGCCCCACTTCATCGAGAAGACCGAGGGCCTGTTACAGGTTTACCCGCGCGAGAACATCCATGCAATGTATGTCACCCTGGGCTCCCACGATACCGAGCGGCTTTTCACCAAGTTGGATGGGAGCACAACCAAAGCCAAGCTGGCTTTCCTGTTCCTTTTTGCATATCCCGGCGCACCCGCAGTCTATTATGGTGATGAGATTGGGCTGTCCGGCAGCAAAGATCCCGATTCGCGCCGCACCTTTCCCTGGGATCAAAACTCCTGGAACCAGGAATTGCGCAATTGGGTGAAGATGCTTATCTCGCTACGCAAGCGACACGCCCCCCTGCGGCGCGGTGATTACCAGCGCCTGTACCTGGATAATGGCAACGGTCATTACGCCTTCGCCCGCATTCTGGGAGAGGAGAAGATCCTGGTTGCATTGAACGCCGGGGGTCATGCACTCGAATTCGATGTCCCGGTGGCAAAGTTGGGTTGGCAGGATGGAGAGAGCGCCCGGAACCTGATCGATTTTTCTAAATACCAGGTTGAGGCCGGAAAGGTTCACCTGAATTTACCGCCCTGTAGCGGTTTATATATCGCGTTGTCGTAATAAATCCAGCAGGCCAGGGAAATGGCAGCATCGTTGCCATCGAAACACAGGCCCGCAAACCCAAGGCCTGTATGCATGGGAGTTATTCAAATATCCACTGGTCGGTGGCACGCTGCCAGGACACCAATTCCTCGGGCTTGAACCAGAGAGAAATTTCCTTCTCGCCGTTCTCGACACTATCTGATGCATGAGTAAGGTTACGCCCAACCTCAAGGGCGAAATCATGCCTTAAAGATCCGGGGGCGGCTTCTGTCGGGCGGGTCGAGCCCATTGTCTGGCGGATGGCTGCAATTGCATTCGGCCCTTCCCAAACCATGGCCATTACCGGTGCGGAAGTGATATAGCGGATCAATCCATCGTAAAACGGTTTTCCAACATGAATAGCATAATGCGTGCTGGCCAGTTCCAGGCCGACTTCCATAAACCTGGCCGAGACCAGGCGTAACCCGCGCCGTTCCAGGCGACTGACCACCTCCCCGATCAAGCCTCGCTGCACGCCATCCGGTTTTACAAGTACGAGTGAGCGTTCCATGATATGTTCTCCATTCTCAAAAATAACCTCGGGATGAGCCGTTCCATCCCGAGGTGTGATTCTACCATGCCAGCAATTTATTATCGCAACAACTCCTCCGCTTTGGTATATGCATCCAATGCTTCCTGCAATCGATTGGTTCGCATGTGCGCGTCACCGAGAGTTTGCCAGATGATCATGTCCACCGGGAAGCGGTACACCGCCTCGTGTAGATCGTGGATGACTTCATCGAGCAAGCGTCCCTTTTTAATGAGGCGGACATACATATCCATTGATTCATTCAACAAGCCTTGCTGGAGAGCATCCTGCGCCTGGAGCAACAGGTCGGATTCCTTTTCCTGCAAGGGAATTCGAGAGAGAACCCCGGTTGGCTTAGGCACTGAAGACGATGGTGCAGTGGCTGGGCGTTCCAACAACTGCTGGGGAACAAGCTCCTGCTCTATATCTTGCTCTTCCACTATCAGCGCTGGAGTTTCGGTGGGCTGTTCCTCCGCCCCGGCAGCTGGCTTCTCCTCAACTGGGATCCAATCCTGCGGTGCAGTTTGCTGGATTTCCTTCTCCTCAGCCTCCTCCATCTCTGATAACCACTCCGGCAATTCAGGCTCTTGAGAAATATCCATTTTCGCCGCTTCTTCAGGGCTCTTCAACCAATCTGGCGGCTGCTCCACCGGATGGCTATCTTCTACAGATCCTGCCGGTTGCCCGATATCGCGCAACCACTCCGGCAATTCGGCCTCCGGTCCCCCACCGGCAACATCTTCAACTGGCAATTCGGGTTTTGCTTCTTCTTCCTCGGCCTGTAAATTCTGTAACCAACTGGTGAACGAAAGATCTTCAACCTGGCCTTTGGTGGCAAGTACTGGTTCATCGCTTGGTGGGGCAATCTCTTCCGTTGACAAAGAAGATCCCTCATCCTCAACCTGGGCGGTCTCGCCTTCGAATAGCGGGAATCCCTCATCCTCGTCCGTGTGCAGTTCAGTTTCACCCAGAGATGCCAGCCAATCTGGTGTTGTTTCGCTTTCCTGGGATACAAGTTCGGGAGGAGTTTCCGGGCTCACCTCTTCTTCCACATTCCCCTCAAGGGCCGGTTCGGGGATAGGAACCTCTTCTGGCGTCGGTTTGCGAGTCTCGTCCGAGGAAAGTTTCTGCACCCATTCAGGAGCGTTTTCCAACCTATCCTGCGGCCTGGTGAGTAATTCCTCTTCCTTTGCACCTTGTTTGGCAGCCAGGGATTCCAACCAGGCCAATGCAGCATCCTGGTCATCCAACGATGGAAGGCCGCCTTCAAAAAGCTTGGCTACTTCTTCCGAAGATGATACCGGCTTTTCGACCGGTTCCGGTTCTGCTTCGAATTGTTCTTCTTCCGGTTGCCTTGTTCCGACAGGTTCAACGGCTGAAGGCTCGGTTTCACCCTCCGGAGACAGCTCCTGCAGCCAATCCGGCAATCCTTTGCTAACTGCTGCTGACTCTTCCACAATCGGCTCCTTGGGTAGCTCAGGCTGCAGGGCTTCCTCTTCCGATCTGCCCGACAGGGATTGCAGCCAATCCGGAACATCTTCCTGACTGGCAGTGGTTTCTTTTGCCATCGATGGTTCGGGTTCATCCACGATGGGCTGATCTGTTGCTTCTGTGCTTGTGCTCAAGGGGCGCAACCAATCTGGAAGTTCTTCTTGATCATCTGTCGAAGTTGCCAGGTTGCCAAACAGAACCGGTTCGCCTACCGCTGCGGTCGGCTCTTGCAATACTTCTGGTGGCGCCATGGATTTCAGCCAATCCGGTATCTCCCCTTGTGCAATAGGCTCAGCCACGGCTTCACCCTCACCAAAATCTACTGGCCCTTCGACAGATTCGCCAGTGGATTCTGTCCACCCGGCTGACCGCATCCAATCGGGGATGGATTCCTGTTTGTCAACGCCTGACCCCGATTCTTTGTGCGCAACTTCTCCTGAGGTTTCTCCTTCAGGGGTGCGCAACCAATCAGGTGCAGGCCTTGCGCCTGAGGGCTCTTCGAGTTTGATACCTAATGAAGAAGCCCAATCCGGTTGGGACGCGACCGGCTGAAGACCCGGCTCATATTCCAAACGCTCCAGGTTCACTGCCGCGTCGGGCACCTTGTCGGACTGGAAGACGGATCCAGTTGCGAAGGCTGCATACGGGTCCAGGAAATTTATCCGATGCCGATAAACCTGGGTATTTTCAGTACGACCGGTTCCAGGCAAGATTTCGATCAAAATCCGCAAAGCATCAAAACAATAAGGATATTTCTTCAGCAATGCCGAACACATCTCGGTTGCCTCGATTTTTTGGCCGGCGTGGAAGTAAGCTCGCGCCAGCATCACCTGCAAGTCAGGACGGGCAGGATCATCTGCCAGAACCGAGCGTATCTCCGCTATCGCCTGGTGATAGAGTTCCCCCTGGGCATACATGTTGGCCAATGCATCCCTTGTCAATCGGATCTTGGGTGGCTCAACCCCCTCGCGCCTGCCATACAAACGACGAAGTTCACCCTGGATGGCAGGATTGGAAGGTTGGACTTCGAAGGCGCGCTCCATGTGCCAAATCGCATCATCCAACTTGTTCTCATCATCTGCGATGATGCTCATCCCCACATGGGAAACGAAATCATCGGGCACAGCCATCAGGATGCGTTGAAATATGTCAAATGCATTGGCATACTGCCTGTTTTCCAGAAATGCCTTCCCCAACAGGCGGTAGGTTTCCAAATACATGGGGAATGTCTTGAGCATGTGCAGACAGTGAGCAATGGCCTCTTCGACCTGCCCACCTTCGATCATTCCTTCGATATCACGAGTGTATACACGCAGGGAAACTTTTGACATGGCGGACTCCTGCCTCTAGTATGCACGATTCTGGCAAATTGTGCAAGTAACAAACAGCAACTAATCTTTCTAAGTATCATCTCAATAACTTGGGGGGCGGGGGGGGGGGGGGGGGGGGGGGGGGGGGGGGGGGGGGGGGGGGGGGG
>JBFYSM010000312.1:0-3869 GCA_041301605.1 Chloroflexota bacterium
CCCCCCCCCCCCCCCCCCCCCCCCCCCCCCCCCCCCCCCCCCCCCCCCCCCCCCCGCCGCGATAAAATTTTGGAGGAGCATGGAACTGCAAGAACGATTGACCGATTGGGAAAACCTGCGCCAGGCTTATCGAAACGCCTCACGCGGTAAGCGCGGGCGCGCTCCTGCCGCTGCCTTCGAATACCATTTGGCAGATAACCTGTTGGAATTGCAGGCAGAACTGCAGGAAAAAACCTACCAGCCTGGCAGGTATAACAGTTTCTTCATTCACGAGCCCAAGAAACGCCTGATCTCGGCCGCGCCGTTCCGTGACCGGGTGGTGCACCATGCACTGTGCAGGATCACCACACCTTATTTCGAGCGGCAATTCCTGCCCGATAGTTACGCCAACCGGCTGGGCAAAGGCACGCACCGCGCCCTTGATTGCTGCACACAGTTTGCCCGCCGCTTCAAGTACACCTTGCAGTGCGATGTGCGCCAGTTTTTCCCAAGCGTAGATCATGCCATCTTGAAAGACTCGCTGATGAAAATGCTGCCGGATGAAAGCGTAACCTGGCTCATCGAGCGCATCTTGCAAAGCGGGCAGGGGGTGTTATCAGAAGAATACGAAATGGTATTTTTCCCAGGGGACGACCCTTCGACAGGCTCAGGGCAAGGTCTTTTTGCCGCCAACCGCCCAAGAGGTTTGCCGATTGGCAATTTGACATCCCAATGGTGGGCCAATTGTTATCTCAACCCCTTCGACCAATTCGTCAAACGCGAACTCTCCTGCCGGGGGTACCTGCGCTACGTGGATGACTTCCTGCTCTTCAGCGACAGCAAACACGAGTTGATGGATTGGCGCGCGGCCATCATCGAATGGTTGCAACGTTTTCGCCTGACCATTCATGAGGAGACTGCTTACCCGAAACCGGTCACCGAAGGCATCCCCTTCTTGGGATTTATTCTCTTCCCCGATTCCCGCCGCCTCAAGCAACGCAAGGGCTTTGCCTTTCGCAGGAAACTGCGCTGGCTGGTGCAGACAGGCATACAGCCGAAGATCAAAGCCTCCGTGCAAAGCTGGATCAACCACACGCGCTATGCAGATACATACCGGTTGCGAATGGCGGTTTTACGAGAAGCTCATCTGCTGGCACAGGATGGCTGGCAATGAGCGAAGAAATGGTGATTTTCACCCGCACGTATGATTTCCTCTCCTGGCTGTTGCCTTTGACCGAGAAATTTCCCCGCAGTCAGCGTTTTATCGTCACCCAGCGCCTGAACGATGCCGCGCTCGATTTCCAAGAGTTGATCGTGGAGGCCAACTCCCAGCGCGGGGCAATGCGCATCGAAAAATTGCACTCTGCCGATGCCGAACTGCTCAAAGTGCGACTCTACCTGCGCCTGTGTGACCGCTGGCGATGGATCAACAAAGGGCAGTATCACCATACCTCCACGCTGGTCACCGAGATAGGGAAACTGCTCGGCGGCTGGATCAAATCGACATCTTAACGCCTTGTGCGTGCGATGTAGGGCGCATCCGAAAGGCAATCGTGTGTTACGCGGTGGTTCGTTCATCAACAATCGCAGGAACGCGCGTTGTGCCAACCGCAACAGGAACGATCTCAACAACCTCAACAGGAATGTGGGTTTTCGTGTTGCCGTCTCTCACATCTTTTATGTTTTTGTGTTTGCCGGAAATGCGGTGCGGCTATGGCTTCACCGTCGAGGCTTTATTAAGATGGCCGGATGCTGTCCTGGCCGAGCCTGCTGAAGCAGGCTGGGCAAATATCAAAAGCCTCGCGCCCTGGGTCCAAACAACCCCGGCGCGAGGCAAATTCATGAGAAAATAATACGTATTTGTAGGATAATAGCCTCATCCTTCTTCATCGCCTCCATCCCAAAAGGAAACCCACATGAACACCGAAGAACTCTTCAAACCCAAACGCCCGGCTACCGCATGGATCGTCTTCTTCGCCTGCCTGCTGCTATCCCTGGCGGCCTTCGTCACCGCCTGGCTGGTGCAGCGCGACTTTGGCCGGGTGCAGGTCAGCAATGTCACCTACCCCAATTCCAACGGCATCCCCATCCGGGCCAAGCTGTTCGTGCCGGAGAATGCCTCGGAGCAGGCCCCTGTGCCGGGCGTGGTTTACATCCACGGCTACCAGAACAACCGCGAGACCAGCGACGCCTACTGCATCGAAATGGCCCGGCGTGGCTTCGTTGTCCTGGAGATCGACGCCATCGGGCGCGGCAACTCCGGGCAGCCAGGTGATGTGGATGCCCCTGGTTTCGATCCCACCTACGGCGGGCGTACCTCCTTCGAGTACCTGAAATCCCTGCCCTACGTGGATCCTGAGGCGGTTGGGCTGATGGGCCACAGCCTGGGCGCTGAGATGGCCTATGCCATCGCCCTGGAAGATCCGAGCGTCAAGGCGCTGGTCATTTCTGGCTTTGCTTACAAAACCGATGCCACCACTGAAATGCCCCACAACATGCTGATGATCTACGGCAAGTACGATGAGTACCGGGGACGCATGACCGGCACCCGGGATTTCGAGGCCGAGTGGATGTCCAGCCCGCAGACGCAGGCCGCTTTCCCGGTTGCCACCCCGGAATTTGGAGCGGTTTACGGCGATTTCGAGGCCGGCACCGCCCGCAAGGTGGTGCTGCTCCGCACCGTCCACCTGTTCGAATCCCACAGCCGCGAAGGCATCGCCGAGGCGGTGACGTGGATGGGTTCCGCACTGATGCCCTATTCTGCATACTGGATCAACCCAGCCAGCCAGATCTGGGAGATCAAGGAATGGGCCACGCTGGTCGCCATGCTCTCAGGATTTGCCGCGCTCCTGCCGCTGGGTTTGATCCTGCTGCGTACCCGTTTTTTTAGTTCATTGCAGGGTAAGGTTTCCGAAGCCTATGCCTGCACCCGCCGCGAGTTCTGGAAGCATGCCAGTGTCAATGGGTTGCTGATGTGGCTGTACCTGCCACTGATCTTCATGCTGTTCGGCCTGCATGTTTACGTGATCAAGATCGACAAAGTTTTCCCGATGATGCTGGTCAACGGCACGGTGTGGTGGTTTGTCTGGATCAATGGCATCGGCTTCTTCATCCTGCGCGGCTGGCTCAAGCGCCGGAACAAGAAAGATGGCCTGACCTGGGCTGACCTGGGCATCTCGTTCGACAAGGTGCGCTTTGCCCTGGATTGGAAGTCCATCGGCAAGACTGCCCTGTTGGCGGCCTTCTTGTTCGCGTTTGCCTATTTGTTCGAGTACGTGCTGGAACAACTCTTCATCGTCGATTACCGCTTCCTTTTCCCCTTCGCCAGCGACCTGACCCCCTACCGGGCCGGGATGTGGCTGCTCTACTTCCCCTTCCTGCTGCTGGGCTTCGTGCTGCACGGCTTCTTCCTGCACGGCCAGTTGCGCCTGCCGGTCCGGAAAACCTGGTGGGGAACTTTCCTCTACTGGTCATCCTCGAACACCCTGGCCTTGATCGTACCTTTGCTGGCCTTCCTCCTGTTCCAATACGTGCCGCTCTTTACAACCGGCGCCATCCCCTTCGTCGGTCCGGGTGGGGTGCTGGCGAACTTCACCATGAGCCTGTTCCACATCATCATTGTGCTGATCATGGTCACCCCGCTCTCCACCTGGTTCTTCCAGTTGACCGGCCGCCCGTACCTGGGTGCGTTCGTCAACGCCGCCCTGGTGACCTGGATGTTCGTCTCTTCGCAGGTGATCGCGCCGATACCGGTGTAGGGAGCAAAATACAAGTGACGGTCACCTCGAGAAACAGGTGGCCGCCACTTATTCTGGAGCATTGTGACTTGGGTTGATTTACCCTTTCAGCCAAACCTTGATCTCATCCAGAATTTGCTTGAGAGATGGCTG
>JBFYSM010000017.1:0-4526 GCA_041301605.1 Chloroflexota bacterium
GTAGCCGGTCTGCACTCGCCAACCATGTGTTTGCCCATCACGACCCATTGATGGGTGTAGGTAGAGCTACCATTGATGAAGAAATCGATCGTAAAGTTGAGTTTCAGTTCCAACCCGCCATCATCGGGGATTTGGATGATACTATCCACGCCATTGAAAGCGAGCGCGCCATCCGGATTCCCGAGCCGGTCACTGCCTGGCGGGAGATTGAAGATGGTTCCATCATGCCCGTTCCCGCTTTGATCGATGGCATCCCCATCCAACGGATAGAAGGCAATGTAATCCGCGGGGATAACGAGGGGAGGCGGTGTTTCTGTGGCCGTGGGGGGAATTTCCGTTGGCACCTGGGTTGCCGGGGCAGCCGGTTGCGTGGTTGGCGCAGCTGTCGGTGTGCCGCCACAGGCCACGATGGACAGGAGCAATATAATAAGGGTGGTGCAGAATAAAAGTTTCGACTTCATTATTTTCTCCATTGCGAAGGGATTAGAAACTACGGCGGGTATCGAATGCCGTAAATTCACCAGTAAAGGGTTCCCATTCCACGCGGGCATCATCCACACGCGAAGCCGTTGGGCCACGCCGGACGAGATCAACGAAACGTTCCAGGATCCCGCGCCGGCCTTCGGCAACCGCCTCGACCTGGGAATACCCGACATTGCGCACCCAGCCCGTCAATCCCAGGGATAGAGCCTGTTGGATAACGAAGGCACGGAAACCAACCCCTTGGACCCGGCCGGTCACCCATACGTGCACGCGGGCTGTATCCAGTGGTTGTACGGCCATCCTAGAATTTCCTCCTCGATTGATTGACCTGCCAGGCGGGAACCAACAGGATAATGAACAGGATCATGAGATAGGGAACGATTTTCTCGAATGCCAAACTTCTTTTGGCTTCTCCGAATACGGCCTGCCGCCACTGGAAATCCAGGCTGGTGAGCGATTTTCCGAAAGCCCGCGTTGCGCCATTCTCACAATCCAGCCCATCGGCATAGGCCTCCAGCAGGTCTTGCAGGCCGGAGGTGCCATAGTTCCTGTGCAAATAACGGGTGAAGGAATCGGCTTCGGCATAGGCCAGGAAAGCACCCGAGGCATCCAGCGGGAAGGATGTGCACAGGTTCACGATCGGGATCAGGGCATCCGCCTTGCTGGCAGCAGTCAATATGGTTTCGTAATCCGCGTTGGGGTAGATTTCAACCGAGGAGGCGATCCCTTCCCTCAGCCAGGCCGGTAACCGGAAGTAGCCAACGCCGATCACCTGGTATGTCAGCACATGTGCAAGTTCGTGGGGGATCTGGCGATCCATCTCGATCCCCTGTTCCGGGCCGGGCATGATGGAAACCAGCACCACGCCCAGGTCGGGACTGGCGTGACCGGCGACCCAGGTCATGCCGCCCAGGTTCAGGACGCCCTGGACATCTTCGGATGATGCATAAATGTAGATATCGACTGGTTTGGTGAGGCTGACTGGCATCAGGCTTTCGAACTTCTGCAAACCGTTATAGGCTGCGTTGAGCGCCTTTTCCCCAAAAGCCGCATCCCCTTCATACCAGTGAACCCGAACGTTTCCGGATTCCCGCACGTTCCATGGCGTGCGGTTATCTGTGTAATCCAGGTAATATTTCTGGCTGGTGACCTGCTCGTTGCTGGAAAGAGTAACCTGGAACCAGAAGAAGATGCGTACGAATGGCCGCAGGATGCCTTGCTGGATATCATACTGGAAAGTGACTGCCCCATTTGCATCCGGTTGCAGCGATTGGATGCGGATATTTGCGTCCCCTTCGGGTTGGAAGTAGAGCAGCACTTCCTGAATCATCCCGGAGGCTGCGATATGGGCTTTGAATGTAATCTGGCTGCCGAAATCATGCCCGGCGAGCACATTGTCGAATGTGACACTGGCCTGCGCGTGTACGGGTTGGAACCCACCCAACAGGATTGCTGCCATAACCGACAAGGCAAGGATACGGTTCATGTCACCTCCCCAGGATGAGCAAGAGCGGAGTCAATGTGAGTGGACTCAGGATGGTACTGATGAACACGGTTGCTGTCACCAACCGGGATTCTAACCGATATTCGTTTGCCAGGATGGTAATCATTACGGCCGAGGGCATGCCGGACTCGGTGACTACCGCCTGGTGGGCCGGCGCCGGCAGTCCGAACAAGATGCTCAAGCCCCAGCCGAGGAGAGGACCAACAACCAGGCGCAGGATCGCACTGGCCGAGATCACACCAACATGTTTGCTCCATTCCACGCGGGTCAGTTCCAGGCCCAGCAGGATCAGCATGGCCGGGATGGCACCCCCCGCCAGGAGGCTGACGGCGCGCTCGACCGGCTTCGGCAGGATCCAACCTGCCTCCAGGAAAACCAGGCCAGCGATGACGGCATACAGGTACGGAACCCTCAACAAACCCAACAGGGCCCTTTTGATATCGAGATGCCCGAGTGAAGCAATCAGGACACCCACGGTATTGAGCAGGATGGCGGAACCGACGAAGAAAATGCTGGCAAATGCGAGTGCCTCGTCACCAAATGCAAAGGAAACAAGCGGCAAACCGTAGTTCCCCGCATTGATGAACATGCTGGTGAGGATGAGGCAAATCAGGATCGGTCGTTCCAATCGCATCAGCTTTCCAAGTAACCAGGCCAACCCGCCGTTGATCAGGATGACCACAGCAGTAATAACAAAGAGCAATCCAATCTCTTCCAGCGGCAAATGGCTGTCGATGATGAGGTTGAAGACCAGAACCGGGCTGAGGATGTAGAAGATGATCCGTCCAAGCGGGCGCGGCTCGACCTTGAGGAATTTCCCAAGCGCAAAGCCGGCTCCGGCGATCAACAATATGGGCAGGAGGTTGTTGGCAAATGTATTTAAAAGGTCAGACACGGAGGCCTATTCGTCTCCTTCGTTGTAGTCTTCGTCGAGGTCGATCAATTCGAAAAGGGATATGCCTTCGTTAAAATCCAGGTTATCGAGCGCTTCTTCCAGGAATTCCTCCTGCTCTTCATCCAGTTCGGATGCCAGCAATTCTTCCAGCCGTTCGCGGACTCCCTCGCCTCCGATCTCGGAGAGCGACCAGATGATGGCTTGTTGGATTTCCTCATCCTCTTCATCTTCCAGCAGGTCGAGCAACATCGGACGGGCGGAGTTGAGCGGGATCTTCCCGGCTGCCCGGATGGCTTCCTTGCGGATATCTTCATCCTGGTGGGTCAGGTTTGCCAGGACCTGCTTTTCCCATTGCTTGTCGCAGGAGACGCCCATGGCAAACAGCGCGCTGACCTTCCAATCCGTTTCTTTGCGCGCATAGGCGGACTCGATCAAAGGCGGGACTTCCGGACGCGAGGAGAACCCCAGGGCTTCCAGGGCGCGCCGCCGGATAAGGATCCCAGAAGCGGAGCGGGTGGCAGCAAGCAGTTGCTCTTCCACTTCATTCAGCATATCTTCGGATATCTCCTCGATCTCGCCCAGGTAGATGAATTTACCCAGGCCGGTCGCAGCGGCAGCACGGACGCCCGTATCTGCATCGGTGTTGAGGATATTCACAAGGGTTGGGATGAGTTTGCTGTCTTCGCAATCCCATAACAACCGGATAGACAGGCGGCGTACCTGGCTATCGGGATTGTCCAGCAGCGAACGGGCCAGATCTTCGAACGATACCAGTGTATCGATGTCGACCAGATCGACCAGATCCTCCAGGAAAGTGTGCTTACGCTTCTGTGTAACTTTTGGCCAGTTCTGGCTGAATTCATTTATTTGCCTTGGTTCGAGGTCCGAAAAGCGGTACAGGTAGCTGGCCGGGAAGGGACGGTCATCATCTGCAAGCCTCTCCAGGATGCTGGGGAAGGAGATTTCTTCTGTCATACCCTTATCCAAATATCAGTCCGACCACATCCCGGAAGGTGACATATAGCAGCAGGAGCAGCAGGAGCATAAAACTGATGTAAACCAGCCAGTTCTCGGCCTTGGCCGGCAGGCGGCGGCGGAAGATGAGTTCGAAACCGGCCATCAGGATGCGCCCGCCATCCAGGGCCGGGATGGGCAGCAGGTTCAGGAAGGCGAGTGAGATGGTCAGGTTGATGAAGAAGAACAGGGCATCGAAAAGCTGGTATGCACCGGAAGTCGGACTCTCCTGGCGTTGGTCCACATACAGGCCGCCCATGCCGATCGGGCCCATCAGTTCCACCGCGCCTTCCGGACCCCGCCCGGCGATCAGGTCTCCCACCAGGGTGAAGAGGGCATCGATGTGTTCGCCGGTGGCCCGCAGACCCAGCCAGGCGGCTTCCGGCACGCTGACGGGGATGGAGGGTGCGCCCAGCAGGGTCCCGGTCGGGCCCTGGTTCTCTTCGACTCGGCTGCTGAGGGGCATGACTGTAACCTGGACGATTTCAGTGCCACGCTGCACTTCGATGACGATGGGTTGGTCGAGATGATCGTAGATATAATCGGTTGCCTGGGTCCCGCTCGTCATGGCTTCGCCATCCATCGAGAGGATGATGTCACCCAGTTGCAGGCCGGCCGCTTCCGAAGGGG
>JBFYSM010000320.1:0-7417 GCA_041301605.1 Chloroflexota bacterium
GTGATGAAGAACGGAAGGGCAACCAGCACACCGATGATGACCGCCAGCGGCCAGGCCGTGAACAGACTTGCGATCCCAAAGGCGATCAGGCCAGGGATGGCGGCCACGATCAGGCCGGCGATGGCCATGACGGCAAAGACCGGCAGGAGGATGAAGAACAGGATGATGGATGCGATCCCGTAGGCGATCATCAATCCGAACATCACCAGCCACATCAGGGCCGCGCTCTGCCAGTTGCGATTGACCAGGGCGAAACCGCGCTTGAACGAATCGCGCACATCCAGGTCTTCGAGCACGCAAACCCGCCAGACGAAGTGCCGCAGCCAGTTCAAAACGATCATACCGAGGCCAACCAGGAAGATGAACAGGAAGGCCAACCCGACACTGGCGATGATCCCAGTAACAGTAAGCCACTCAACATGGCTGATCACACTGTAATAAACTCCCAGGCCGAGCAATACCAACAGGAGCAGCAGGCCGATGACCGGCAGGTTGATGACCAGGTTAATCAGGAACAACCGCCAGGCAGTGCGGTTCCAGCCGAAGCGCCAGCCCTGCTTGAAGCCGACCTTTGTACCAGTTTGTTCGTATTCATCCACCATGCGGATGACGGCCGTCTCGGAAACGTAGCGGAAGATGGCAACGATGGCGCTCACCAGCAGGATGAATAGAACCAAACCAACACCGACCCAGATGAGGGTGTTCAAGAATTTATCCGGATCCCGTACCAGCGGTTCGATGTTCTGCTCTGCCCATTGATTAAGATCATGAACGAACGGGGTATCTGGTTGATATCCTGAACCGTTACTGTAACCATTGCCGCCATCATCACCTCCTCCCCCATTGCCGGGGTTGTGGGGAGTATTGGCACCCCCGGCTGTCAGGGCCAGGATGATGCCGAAGATCCACAGCACCCTGTAATTCCACAGGATATGCCAGGCTCGTTTGAGGATTTTACCGATGTCGATCATTGTATTTCTCCTTTTCTAAATCTTTTGTTGCATACAGAAGTGGATTTCACGATCTTACAATCTTGCCGCTAGCCACCCGTTGCCGATTACGGCGCAGGAACCAGGTCAGCATGCCAGCCCAGTAGAGCAGTACGATCACAGCCTGCCAGAAGATGGGCGCCAGGAAGCTCGTGCTGAACAGATAAGCCCGGTCGAAGGCAGAGAGCATCTCCTGTCCAGCCTGGCCAAGTTGATTTCCGAACACGGATAAGGTGGTTGAATAGATCTCCGTGTGTCGGATTCCTTCGGGCAGCCATGCCGCGATGCTTTTCAGAAACCCGGCCTGCTCGAGGGTGGATACCGTACCACTTACCAGGAGCAAGGTCTGCAAAAAGACCCAGGCGGCAGTTACCCCAATCGGAACCAGCCACCAGGCAGAGGAACCGGTTCTCCGGGATCGGGAACGTTCCGGCAAGCGCGGCAGGCGCAGGGCCAGGTTGGCTGCGAAGCGTTCGGCAGGCGTGAAAAGATCGTTGGATTTATCTTCATGGAACATTTCTGCCAGCCTGCGTAAATCCTGCAATTCGTTCCGGCAGGCCTCACAGGATTGCAGGTGTGTTTCGACCGCTCGCAGGCGCGTCCCTTGCAGTTCGCCATCCAGGTAGGCGCCCAGCCAATCTTTCACATGTTCAGCCATTTGCAGCCTCCGTTTGTACATATACTTTTCGTATCATCTCAATAACTTGGAGGGCGGGGGGTGTGTGGGCGGCTTTGCCGCCCCCCCCATCTTCCCCTATTTATTGAGAAGTTACTACTTTTAGAAGTTCCCGCAGGCGGTTGCGGGCATAATTCAGCCGGGACATGACGGTCCCGATCGGGATGTCCAGCACACTGGAAATTTCTTGATAGGATAGTTCTCCATATTCTCGGAGCACCAGGACCGACCGGGCAGCCTCCGGCAGGGATTGGATTGCCTTTTGCAGCAGGGCATTCCGTTCCTTGTTTATCACGGTCGCTTCCGGTCCCGGAGCCTGATCTGTGACCATCAGTGCATCCTCGTCATCGAAAGAACTCTCCGGTTTACGGCGCAGCATATCCAGTGCGGCATTGACAGCGATCCGATACAACCAGTTGCGGAAGGATGTCTGCGGTTGGAAGGATGCCAGGTTGATCCAGGCCCGGATGAAGGCTTCCTGGGTGGCATCCTCGGCCAGTTGGATGTCACCACACATGCGGTGGACGACCCGGATGACACCAGGATAGTGCTGACGGGCCAATTCGCTGAATGCGCCCCGGTTACCGTGTTGTGCTCTTGAGACCAGTTCGGTTTCACCGGTCGTGATGGTTGCCACCAACTTCTTGCATCCTTTCTGTCTTTCTACTCAGTTAACGATGGAGAACGGCGATTTATTCGGATTTCAAAGCAGCCGTACCTATCGTACAACATATGACCAGAAATAAAACGGAGGACGTTCTTCGTCCTCCGTCACTGATCTTTCATCGATTTCTACTCTTCCGCCAGCACAATCACCTTATCTTCTGCCGAAAAAGTCACCCTCTCCGATTTCTTCGGGTTGGTGTGGACTCCATAAGCCTTCCCGGAATCTCCGGCTTCGTGCGCCAACCGGTAACCAAAGGCCAGATGTCCACGGCGACGGGCAGCCTCAACAACGGTGTAAAAATTAACCGGTTTTCCCACTTCCACATAGTCACCGGCCGGCTTGAGGTAAATCTCCGAGCCTTCCGGGTCGAAAACATCGTTGAAGACAGCCATCAGTTCGGCATTTTCCGAGAGTTGCGCCATCATCAAGCTGATGAGGTGCTCGCTGACGATGAAATCATCCACACGGGCAGCCTCGGCCAGCTCGCGGTTGCGTAGATCGAGCATTTCACTGACAATGGAGAAGGGTGTTTCATCCTTGTCAGCAATGTCGCGCAAGTGCAGGAGCGTAACGAGTGTTTTGGCGTCAGCGGTTTGGATATCGAGCCCGGCATAACTCAGGGCGATGATGTGATCATAATCGGCAGCCTTGAGTTCCTCGAGCAGTTCGCGGTCGGTGGTATCGCCACGGTGGAAATCCACTTTCTGGTTCTTCAGATGGCGCAGTTCCCGGCGCAGGGTGTCTTCAGCTTCAGCAGCCTCGTCTGAGACCGTGGTATCGGCCACCACCAGCACCCGTGATCCGTTTGTTACATAGTTATCCAGTTCACGGATGATGATCGCGGCACAGCGGTTCCAGCCCAGGATCAGGCACTTCTCCGGGGCAGGTCCGCGCGGTTGGGAGGCTCTGCCAATGGCACTTTCATCCACAGGGATGGATGACAGACCGGAGACACAGATGGTATCATCGTCAGCAGAGAGGGCGATGACTTGGTCTCCAGCAGCAAGACGAGTCTCCATGGCAGGGTTCAGGTTCACGGTCCCTTTGGCAGAGCGGATCCCCAGGATGGCGGAATCTTCGAATTGCAGCAATGCATCCCCGAAGTTCTTTCCAGTCAACGCGGGATCTTCCTTGAAGTAAATCTCATCGCCACCGTAGTTCATCAGTTCTGTATAGATCACCGAGAGACCCGATTGGCGCGATGTCTGTGCCACCACGCGGGCGATCAGGTCGCCGGTGAGAACGGCCAGCACCTTATCCTTTACACCCACCATCTTGACCACATCCATGTTCTTGGGGTCACGGATCTGGGTCACGATGTGATAGGCTTCGGGCCGGCGTTGGGGATTGTTGGTGAGTGCCAGGACAGTCTTGATCACATAGGAATCCGGATCATCATCTTCGGGCGGCAGGATGATGATGGATTTTGCAGCATGCGGGCTGGCAATTTCAAGGTCGGTCAGATCGATCGGCGAACCGGAGCGGCAGATGATCTTCGTGCGGCCTCTGGTCTCGACACGGGCGCGGATCTCTTCCTCCATCTCCACCTTATCCTTGTCGGCAAGGATAACGAGGCGGGCATTGGGCTGGTTCTCATTGGCGATCATCAATTCCGACAGGATGGTGAATACCTGCGGTGACCAGCCGAGGATGAGGGTGTGTCCGTTCTCCAGCACCTGCGAGCGGCCTTTGCGCAGTTCTTCGAGTTTGCCTTCCACGCCGGCGGTCAGAACACCGATGAGGGTGCTGACGATGAACACGCCGCCCAGGGTGACGCCCAGCATGACCATGCGGAAGCCCCAGCCGGTGTCACCGCCCATCGTCCCGGCATCCAGGGTGCGCATCAGGCTGAGCCAGGCGGCTTCAATGAATCCGGGCGGATTGCTGCCTTCGGGCGCAAGCAACCGCCCTCCGACTGCGATGACCAAGCCTGCTGCCGCGATCAGCAGGAGAGAGATGAATGCCAGCCCGCCAATCAGTGCGGCGGTGCCTTTGGACATAAAATTATCAAAGAAATACTGCAAACGTTGGCGAAAAGTGGGTTTCATCGACATGATTCTCCTCCAAGGGAAAAGATGGGCTGATTATAGAGTGTTTTTATTGCATTGCCAATGGAAGTTGACGGATGATGCCTTTTTGCCTATACTGAGAAGAAGAGAGAGGAGGCCCTATGACAAACAAACTCACCTGGTACGGACATGCCGCCCTGAGCCTTGAGACCGGCGGCTACAAGCTCCTGATCGACCCCTTCCTGAAGGATAACCCTTCGGCCAATGTTTCCCCTGACACCATCGAAGCGGATTTCATCCTGATCACCCACGGCCACGGCGACCACGTTGGCGATACCGTGGCGATCGCAAAACGCACCAGTGCGACCGCCATCAGCAACCATGAGATCGCCGTCTGGTTGGATGGGCAGGGAGTGAAGGTGCACGGCCAGCACCTGGGCGGCGGGTACAAGCACCCCTTCGGCTACCTGAAGCTGACCCTGGCCCTGCACGGTTCGGCCCTGCCGGATGGCTCTTATGGCGGTAACCCGGCCGGCTTCCTGCTGACAACCAACGATGGGAAGAAGATCTACCTTGCCGGGGATACCGGCCTGTTCGGGGATATGAAATTGATCGGCGAGGAAGGGATCGATCTGGCAGTCATCCCCATCGGTGACAACTACACCATGGGTCCAGAGGATGCACTGCGGGCGGTCAGAATGCTCACCCCCAAGACGGTCATCCCGATCCATTTCGGCACCTGGGAGTTGATCGCCCAAAACCCCGAGGCATGGAAAACCCACGTTGAACAGGAAACGAAAACGAAGGTTGTTGTGCTGAAACCGGGAGAAACATTCCAGTTCTAAAGTTCGCAGGTTGGAAAGTTTGAAGCAAACATCCCTACCTGTGAACCTTCAAACGCTTGAACCTGGCAGCACCAGCGGCGCATCTGCAAAAGGATGGGGAACAACCTGTACCGGGAGGTGGTAGGCTGCCGAGATCAATTCCTGGGTCAGCACTTGTCTGGGATTTCCAAAGGCCCTGATCTCGCCCTCCACCAACAAGGCCACCTGGTCCGCATATCGGGCAGCCAGGTTCAGGTCATGCACGGCCAGCAGAACGGCCAGGTTATCCCGCCGGGCCAGGCCTTGCACAAGTTCCAGCAGGTGGACCTGGTATTGCAGATCGAGGTGAGCAGTCGGTTCATCAAGCAGCAGGATGGGGGTGGATTGCGCCAGGGCGCGCGCCAATAACACCCGCTGCTGCTCTCCGCCGGAGAGTTCCCCAATCCGCCGTTCGGACAACGCAAGCGCATCCACGCGCTGGAGGGCCTGTTTTACTCTTTCTTCATCAGCTTCAGAAGTCTGGCCGAGGAAATTCAGGTAAGGTGTACGGCCCATCAAAACCGTTTCCCAAACGGAAAAAGCGGGAGGGAGGGAGGCCGCCTGGGGAACAACAGAGAGCAGACGAGCGCGTTGCATCGGAGCAAGCGTAGATAACTCCTGTCCATCGGCCCATATCCTGCCGCCCTTCACTGGCACCACGCCGCTGGCCGCCCGGATGAGCGTGGATTTGCCTGCCCCGTTCGGACCGATCAACGCCACCACTTCCCCGCTGTTGACCTGCAAGGAAACATTCTTCAATACCGGGCGGCTGCCATAAGAGACAGACAGGTTTTCAATATTCAGCATCGCTCACACTCCCATTACTTCGATCACCAATCCACAATCACCAATCAAAAATCCTAAATCCAAGTTCACCAGTATCCCTGGTTCTTTGCCTTTCGCAAAACCCACAGGAAGAAAGGCGCACCGGCCAGGGCGGTGATAATCCCCACCGGCAGTTCCTGCGGGGCCAGGATGACGCGTGCCAGTACATCCGCCAGCAGGAGAGCCGACGCTCCCCCGAGGATGCTGAGCGGCAACAGGCGGCGGTAGTCCGATCCCTGCCACAGGCGCATGATGTGGGGGACGATCAACCCAATGAAGCCGATGATCCCGGAGAAGGCCACGGCGGCGGCAGTCGTCAGGGAAGCGGTGAGCAGGATCAAGGTCCGGGTGCGGGTGACGTTCAAGCCCATTTGCTGGGCCTGTTCATCCCCGAATTGCAGCAGGTTGAGGGTATGACCGAACAGCACCAGAGTCCCCAATCCAAGCAGGACATACGGCAGGATAGCCAGCACCGGCTCCCAGCCCGCCTGGGATGAACCCCCCAGCAGCCAGGCAATGGCCCGTCGCAGTTCGCCGGTCGAACGCAGCATCAGGAAGGAGGTCAACGCTGAGGCAAAGGCGCTGATGGCCACACCGGCCAGGATCAGGTTGGTTGTGGGCAGGGTCTTCCCCACCCGCGCCAGTGCATAAACGATGAATACTGTCAGCAATGCGCCGAGGAATGCCGCAATCGGCACGGCCATCAATCCCCAAAAAGTGTAAGGCCACTGGATGCTCATGGCTGCCACCGCACCCAGCCCCGCTCCGGATGCCACGCCAATCAAGTAGGGATCCGCCAGCGGGTTGCGGAAGAGTCCCTGGTAGGCCGTCCCGCTCCCACCCAAGGCCGCGCCGGTCAGCGCCACCAGGGCTGTGCGCGGCAGGCGAAGGGCAGCGATGATGAAGGCTGCCTGTGCCACGACCTGGGGAGATTTGCCGGTCAGCACCCGCCACAGGTCGGCGGGCGGGATGAAGACCGAGCCGATGGCGATGCTCAGTATGACAGCCAGCAGCAAGAGCAGGAGCAGGTAGAAGTAGGGACGGATTTTCATTGTCGGGTGGATCGTGCAAACATCCCGAAGGTTTTAGAGCGAAACACTGTTGAATTCCATAAACCTTCGGGATGGTGAGTGATTATTCGAATACTTCCGGATGCAGGATCCTGGCAAGTCCTTCCAGGCCATCCACCATGCGCGGGCCAGGCAGGGAAACCAGGTCATCATCGAAGGGGAAGACGGTGCCATCCCGAACCGCGGTGAGCACCTCCCAGCCGGGACGCGCCGCCACCTTTTCGGGCGTTTCGCCATAGATGGAATCGCCCAGGATGATGATGGCCGGATCGCTGACGATCAATTGCTCCAGGCTGATCTCGGCCCACTGGCCTTGCA